>NZ_ASSD01000201.1 GCF_000520715.1 Paenibacillus zanthoxyli JH29 | reverse complement strand
CGACTGATATCGTCCTCTGCTGCACTTGTTGAACACGACGTCGGCTGCGGCTTCATTTTTCCCACCTCCTTAAAGTAATTGAGGAGTTGTACTCCCTTGCGCATACTTCGCATCATTCTCCGTGTCGGAAGCATGCGCCTAAGTTTTGCGGAGCGTCAGTTGTTCAATGTTTCACAACCGGGTTCCTAGGGTGAGATCCAAGTAGGTTATTTGTTAGTTAATCTACATCCGACATGTCAGTTTTCCTGACCTCAACCTTGCTTGGAGAGCTTTGTTGTACACTCATCATATTTTCAATCCCGTATATCGTCAATTAGTGTAAACAAGAAAATTTAAGGTATTTCCACGTGTTTGCAGTTTCGTCAAATCATATGTTAGATTATATAACATTCACGTCCCATGTTTACGTTTTCATATCCCGTTTTCATTGAAAATCAATGTCATTTTACCCCCCTTTTACAGTGGCTTAACTGAAAGAATTCTCTACATGTATCCCCTTGTTCTGACAAAAGGAATGTCGATTCTAGTGAAATAAACTCTAAATTATAGAGAGGATGATTGAAATTCCCCGCTGTTGACAATGTTTCTCAACTAATATATGATCTTTCTAGGCATAAACTAAGTAAACCGAATATCCCGTAAAGGGGAGTAGCTGATAAATAAAGTCGTCAGTACGAGAACGTAAGCGTTTCTCCGGCTTTATTGGCAATATCATATTGTTAGCGAGACCTTTACCATTCAGATTGATTCTTTTTTTGAATTCAATCTGTTTGGTAAAGGTCTTTTTTATATACTTTTGGGTCATTATAAACGCGAGGGAGGTAACAACAATGGATTTTGGATTACTATTAGAGTATGGCTGGGTACTGCTTGTTCTTGTGGGGCTGGAAGGGCTGCTCGCCGCGGACAATGCACTGGTGCTGGCAATCATGGTGAAACACCTTCCTGAGGAGACGAGGAAAAGGGCGCTCTTTTACGGGCTGTTCGGGGCATTCATCTTCAGGTTCGGCTCGCTGTTCGTCATTTCGTTCCTGGTGGACATCTGGCAGGTGCAGGCGATCGGAGCGCTTTATCTGCTCTTTATCGCGGCCAACCACATCATCCGTAAAATCATTGCTTCGAAGAAGCCGCTAACGGAAGAAGCCGCAGAAAGCGGCGCAAAGGAAGACGCTGACAAAAAGAAAGGCGGTTTCTGGCTGACTGTCTTCAAGGTGGAACTGGCGGACATCGCCTTTGCCGTCGACTCGATTCTTGCTGCGGTCGCTCTGGCCGTTGCGCTTCCGCCAAGCGGTCTTCCCGCAATCGGCGGGCTCGACGGTGGCGTGTTCCTCGTTATTTTTGCCGGGGGGTTTATCGGACTTGTTATCATGCGCTTTGCCGCCTCTTTCTTCGTCAAGCTCCTTCATTCCCGTCCGGGACTTGAGGTCGCAGCCTTCGTTATCGTCGGCTGGGTTGGCGTCAAGCTGGCTGTCATTACACTTGCGCATCCTTCGCTCGGTATATTATCCGAGGATTTCGCGCACAGTACCTTGTGGAAGGCGACATTCTATATCGTCCTTGTCCTCATCGCCGCCATCGGCTGGTTCATGAGCAAGCATACTGCCGAAGAGAACAAAGGTGTAAATCCGGTTCGCGAATTGGATAAGCAGCTTGGTAAATAACAGACTTTCAAAATTAGTCGACAAAAACAGCCCGTTTTCGCCGTAATAAGCGTAAACGGGCTTGTTTATTAAATAACCCTATAATTTAGATAAACCCCTATATGGAAGGAATTCATCTATAAACCAGAAGATGTGAGGTGCGTGTGATATATACGTGAGTTGTTTCAACTCGCTGGACCCTATGAAAACCTTATCCCAGTGCCGATGCTTTAATCTGCTTACTGCGCAGTTGTCCGCAGGCCGCATCAATGTCCGTTCCCTGCTCCAGACGGGTGCTGACGCTCACACCCTGTTTTTTCAGCGTATCGAAGAAAGCCCGTACCGTCTCCCGGTCGCTGCGCTGATACTGGCTGTGCTCATCCACCGGATTATACGGAATCAGGTTCACGTTAACGTGCGGGCCATAATCGGCAATCAGCTTGGCCAGCTCAAGAGCATGTTCCTTTTGATCGTTCACATCCCGCAGCAAGATATACTCTAGCGTCGTTCTCCGCTTCGTCTTCTCCAAATAGTACTCAAGCGCATGCAGCAGCTTCTCGATCGGAATGGCACGGTTGATCTTCATGATGCGGGTGCGAAGCTCATTATTCGGCGCATGCAGGGAAATAGCCAGATTTACCTGAAGGTTGCGGTCCGCAAATTCAATAATTTTGTCCGCAAGACCGCTGGTCGAGACGGTGATATGCCGTCCGGCGATGTTCAGCCCCTTCTGATCCTTGATTATCAGCAGAAAATCTACCATATTCTCGAAGTTGTCAAACGGCTCTCCAATGCCCATGACGACAATGTGGCTTACCGCTTCTCCCTTACCCATACGGTCCAGATACAACTGCACCTGCATGATCTGCCCCACAATCTCCCCGGAACTCAAATCCCGGCTCTTGGACAACAGCCCGCTTGCACAGAAGCTGCACCCGATATTGCAGCCGACCTGGGTCGTTACACAAACGGCCAGCCCGTATTTTTGCCGCATCAATACCGTCTCGATCAAATTCCCGTCCGGCAGCCGGAACAGAAATTTAACCGTGCCGTCTATCGACTCCTGCTTTACATGCTCGGTCAAGGTCCGGATGGAAAAATGCTCGTCCAGCTGCCGCAGGGCGTCCGGATGCACATCTTCCATTTGCGAAAAATCCGTTACCCGCTTTATATACAGCCAATCCCACACCTGCAGAGCCCGGAATTTACGGTGTCCGCGCTCAAGCAGCCATGCCGCCAGCTGATCAAAGGTCAATCCATAGATGGAAGTTTTGCTCATGATTTATCCTCTTTTCAAGGCTTCCGCAAAGCCCGTCATTCAATATGCGGCTGCATAAGCCGTAATCGTATCTTATTGTCCCAAATTTTTTTAATTAAAACAAGAGGATTCTTATAGAAAAAAGCCGTCCGGCGAAGGCGAATTCCCTCCGCTGAACAGCTTAGAGCTTTACACTTGCTGTACTTAGTAAATAGGCTGCCCGATAGCCTGATCCGTCTTGCCCTGGAGTTCCACCAGCTTCAGCATTACCGTGGCCGCCTCGGCCTTGGTTACGGTGTCAGCCGGATTAAACTTGCCGTTCTCTCCCTGGAGAAGGCCAAGCTTCACAGCGACCGCAACTTCGCCCTTGCGGGTGATCGAGTCCGCGTCCCCAAATTGGGCCAAGGCCGGATCAGCCTGCAAGAAAGCTGAGATCTTGTTGTATTTGACAATGGAAGCCAAGAGCACCGCAAAACCTTCGCGTGTCAGCTTGGCGTCCGGCTGGAATGTGCTGCCTGGATCAATCCACTGGTTCTGCACAGCGTAGGAAACCGCATTATAATACGGGCTTTCCGGACTGACGCCAGCTACCGGCTTTGGTTCGGTTCCGTTATTATAGCCCTCAAAATAAGGCGCAACCGCCTTGGATATCCAAGTCAGCCAGTCTCCGGCGGTAATCTCGGAATCGGGATTCACTTTACCATCCTGATCCGGCACGAGAATATTGTATTTCACCAATGTCGATAGCGCCTGCTCGGCCGAATGTCCTTGAATGTCGGAAGCGGAGGCTGCTTTCTGCAATTTGCCGGGCACCTGATACTGTGAGGTCAGTTTGCCGGTAACCGCATCAATGACTTGCGGGACGTTGGCGGAATCTTCAAGTACGGGCGAATATACAAGCTTGATCTTCGGCTTAGTGTAACCGGCAATGGCGTAGCCTCCGAAGCTTCCATACTGCAGCTTCACCTTATAGCGGTCAAAAATCTGAGTCCGCGCCTCTGCCTTCGTAACCTTCACTGCGGACAGGTCGACCCCCGCTTTTCCAAGGTCCGATGTCCGAGGAACGATATAGGTCTTAAGTGCTCCGGTATGGTCGATCCCAAGCGTCAGACCGCCATCGCTAACCGGAATCCCTTTATAGAAGCGAAGGAATCGGAAGGTGAAGCCCGCGCCTTCGCCGGCGGTATTTCCCCCCTCGACCAGCTTCAGATTGCCGGAGGCGTTAGGATACAGAAGGTTAATCAAGGCGAGCGCTTTATTCTTGGCCTGCTGCAGCGTCGCGTTAGCTTCCTTGCCCTTCGGGTTGTTCGCTTCCTGAGCGGCAGGCGGGACTGGATATTGATTTTCATGGATACTCAGAATTTCTCCGGTAACAGCGTCAATTTCGGCGTAAGTTTGAGAGGGGAAACCGGCGCTGAGAGACGAGTTATCCGTCCAGTTCAGCCTCCAAACCTTCCGGCCCGTATCCGCATAATCGTTACCAAGCGAACTGGATACCAGCTTTCTCGCTGCAGGAATGGAAACGATCTGCTTCACCCGCTTGGCCGCTTCATCGCTCGTCATTTCTGTGGCGGCCGTTCTGGGAGTAAAGCGGCTTGTGGCCTGAGGAACATCACTGTATACGGAGGCTGTGACCGTGCTTTCCGCGCCAAAGGTATCCAGACGATCACCCGTAAGGGCATCGATAGTATACAGTGCCCGCTCGGTCGGCCGCCAGCCCAAGATCCAGCTGTTGCTGCCGCTATTCTTATAGACAGGCATATAAGCAAGCTCCACGTCAAACTGGTCACTGAACGTCTGCTCCGCCTTGGTCTGCGTGATCGACGCGGCAGCCGCCGGGTAGTCCCAATGCTCCGGTGATTTGTTGAACTGTCTTACACTGCCGTCCGCGTCGACAACCACGGTGACATTTTCAAATGGGGAAGTGATGCCGTTCTTTGCAACGTTAAAAGTAAATCCGTATTGTACGGGACCGAAAAGTGCGGGATTACTCAAATAATCATTGCCATCCTGCAGTTCCAAATCGTTAATCGAAAGAGAGGGGACCGCTTTGGAGATAAAAACCTTGGCTTTCTCCAGCGCCTGTTCCCTAGTGATCTCGGGTGGATAATAGCTTTGGTTCTGCTGCCGGTCCGGAAAATAGAGAGATGAACTGATCAAATCTCCGTTAGCGGCATCCACCTGGCTGCTAATGCCATAGTTGCCGTTTCCCTTCCGGTAATTCCATTGAATGTTCCATATCATCTGATTGGATGGTGCGGGATACATATTGCTAACACCCAGTTCTACACTCGATACTTCCGCATCAGCCAAAATGGGTAATAACTCTCTCAGCTTGGAAATCGCCTGCTCTTTCGAAAACTTGGCCTTGGCAGGGTCTGCTTCAGCTGCCTTCGCTGATTCCGCAGTATTCTGGGCTTTGTCCGCAGCCACCTTGTAAGAGACGGGCTGGGCTACGATGGTACCGGAAGAAGAGGCAGCAGCGGCCAATCCTGCCGGCATCGCAAGAGTGAATGCCACCATTCCGGTTAATGCGGATTTTACCGTGAAGCCTGGCGTACGGGTATGCTTTTTCCTCAAAGTCTCATCCTCCTTTTTAAATTCTTGTAATTATAAAGATATCTTCATTTATTTTCCATATCAAATATCTCTTGTTCACAGAAAAAACCTTCTATCACCCGTCATCAGGCAAAAGAAGGCTTATCGAGATGGTGCAATTCGCAAAGTACGGCCTTGGATCGCGATCAGGACCTCCGCCATTTCATAAAGATACGATCCAGCACATCAACCAGCAAAAAAAGAATAAAGCCAACAAGACTGAACAGCAGTATCCCCGCGTACATTCCGGGGTAGTCCAAACGCTGCCATGAATCCATAATGAAAAAGCCCATTCCATGCTCCGTTCCGTAAATCTCGGTAAAAAACAGCACTGAAATGGCGGTACCGAGTGAAATACGGACCGTGCTGAGAATGACCGACAGCGCCCCAGGCAGCGTCACATGCCAAAATTTATGCAGTGCGGTTGCTCCGATGCTGGACAGTACCTCGTAGGCGCTGCCAGGGATCGCCTTTACACCGTCGCGTACGGAGATAATGATCTGAAAGATCAAAATCAGCATGATCATTAGTATTTTGGAGATTTCCCCCAGTCCGAAAAACAGCATGACGACGGGCAGCAGGGCGATTTTGGGAACGGGATACGTCAGATAGACGACAGGGTCGAGCAGTCTGTTCCAAAACTTTGAACGCCCCATGAGAAGGCCGAGCAGCAGGCCGAGCAGAAGCGCCAGCAGCATTCCGGCAAATACGCGGTACAGGCTGTATCCGATATTCAGGCAGCACGCCTGTTGATTACCCAAAATAAGGAATAACA
>NZ_ASSD01000200.1 GCF_000520715.1 Paenibacillus zanthoxyli JH29 | reverse complement strand
CCGGCTACGACGATTCCCTTGGCGCCCGCGTTTACTGCGGCGTCGTACAAATAGCTGCCGTTATTCTGGTATTCGTACAGAATATCGACCTGAGGCAGCTCGGTCAAATTGGAAATGTCAAATACGCTGCTTGCCGTATGTTTACGCTTGATTTCATTATAGAAATAAATCTTGTCGCCGGAGACTACCCCCAGATAGCCTTGTTCCACTGATTTGAACGTATCCGTGCCCGTCGTATTTGTCTTGGTGATATAACGGGCGGCGCCGATGCGGTCGTTCAGTTCAATCATGACGCCCTTGCCGCGAGCTTCTTTGCTGCTTGCGATTTTCACCGCATTATACAGGTTGAACGGGCCGTCTGCGCTGATCGCTGTGGCGGGGCGCCTCGCCCCT
>NZ_ASSD01000199.1 GCF_000520715.1 Paenibacillus zanthoxyli JH29 | reverse complement strand
GGACTACCCAAGAATCTCGTGACTTTAGTCATGAGAAGTTCAAAATATATGAATATATTTTAGATGATTAATGGGGAGGCGGGCAAATGAATGATATTGTCGTCAGTACGAAGACCTTCGAACTGGAGTCCGAGTACTCCCCCCAGGGCGATCAGCCCCGCGCCATCGGAGAATTGGTGGAAGGTTTGCGGCAGGGCAAGAAGCATCAGACGCTGCTGGGAGCGACGGGCACGGGCAAGACGTTTACCATAGCGCAGATGATCGACAAGGTGAACCGGCCGACACTGGTCATCGCGCACAATAAGACACTGGCTGCTCAGCTGGCGAGCGAATTTAAGGAGTTTTTTCCGCATAACTCGGTCGATTATTTCGTGAGTTATTACGACTACTACCAGCCGGAGGCTTACATTCCTTCTTCGGATACTTATATTGAGAAGGATTCCAGCATCAACGAGGAAATTGATAAGCTCCGCCACTCTGCGACGAGCTCGCTATTCGAACGAAGGGATGTCATTATCGTTGCGAGCGTATCCTGCATTTACGGCCTCGGTTCACCGCAGGAATACGGCAGCCTGCTGTTATCGCTGCGGGTAGGGATGGAGAGACCACGGAACCAAATTTTAAGCCGGCTGGTAGATATCCAATATCAGCGCAACGACATCAATTTCGTGCGGGGAACGTTCCGCGTGCGCGGCGATGTGATTGAGATCTTCCCCGCTTCGCAAGGCGAGCACGCCATTCGCGTCGAACTGTTCGGCGACGAAATCGAGCGGATTACCGAGATCGATGTGCTGACCGGTGAACTGATCGGGGAGCGGGAGCATGTCGCCATTTTTCCGGCTTCCCACTTTGTTACGCAGGAAGAGACGATGCGCGTTGCTCTGGTCAACATCGAGCGGGAACTGGAAGAACGACTGGCCGTCCTGCGTGACGCCGGCAAGCTGCTGGAAGCCCAGCGGCTGGAGCAGCGGACGCGGTACGACATTGAGATGATGAAGGAGGTCGGCTTCTGCTCCGGCATCGAGAACTACTCCGGACCGCTGACCTTCCGCGAGCGAGGTGCCACTCCCTACACGCTGCTGGATTATTTCCCGGACGATATGCTGATTGTTATTGATGAGTCGCATGTGACGCTTCCGCAAATCCGGGCGATGTACAACGGTGACCAGGCGCGCAAGACGGTGCTTGTAGAGCACGGCTTCCGCCTGCCGTCCGCCCTGGACAACCGGCCGCTAAGGTTCGAGGAGTTCGAGGATAAGGTCAAGCAGATCGTTTATGTCTCCGCTACACCAGGCCCCTATGAGCTGGAGCACTGCGATGAGATGGTGGAACAGATTATCCGGCCGACCGGCCTGCTGGACCCCATCATCGAGGTGCGTCCGACGGAAGGGCAGATCGACGATCTGATCGGCGAAATCCGTGAGCGGATCGACCGCGACGAGCGTGTACTGGTTACGACGCTGACGAAGAAGATGGCAGAGGATCTTACCGACTATCTCAAGGAGATCGGCATTAAGGTGCGCTACCTGCATTCCGACATCAAGACGCTGGAGCGGATAGCGATCCTGCGCGATCTGCGTCTCGGTACGTTTCACGTGCTCGTGGGTATTAACTTGTTAAGAGAAGGGCTGGATCTGCCGGAAGTATCGCTGGTCTCGATACTCGATGCCGATAAGGAAGGCTTCCTTCGTTCCGAGCGTTCGCTGATCCAGACGATCGGCCGCGCCGCGCGCAACTCGGAGGGCAAGGTAATTATGTATGGAGACAACATTACCGAGTCTATGGACAAGGCGATTACCGAGACCCAGCGGCGCCGGACCATCCAGATCGCCTACAATGAGCAGCACGGCATTACACCGCAGACGATCCGCAAGAAAGTGCGAGACGTCATCGAGGCGACGAAGGTAGCTGAATCGAAAGCTGAGTACTTAACCGGAGCAGCTGGCAAGATGAGCAAGAAAGAACGTCAGAGCCTGATGCAGCGGCTTGAGGCCGAAATGAAGGAAGCCGCGAAGAATCTCCAGTTCGAACGCGCCGCAGAGCTGCGCGACGCCCTGCTGGAGCTGCGGGCCGAGTAACCGAGCCTTACCCGAAAGCATCATGATAGAATTGAACGAGTGTGAACGGCGCTGTCCTTAGGCCGTTCTTCGTGCTTTTTGCCGGCAGCCTTGAAGCGAATCCCGCAGGGAGAGCCGCTCCAAGCAGGCAGTGGCAGTGAGTGCACCGCGCAAATGTAAAGCGAATCCCGCAGGGAGAGCGCTCCAAGCAGATAGTCGCAGTGAATGCTCCGCGCAAACGTAAAGCGAATCCCGCAGGGAGAGCGCTCCAAGCAGGCAGTGGCAGTGAGAGCTCCATCGCCAGCGTAAAGCGAATCCCGCAAGGGAGAGCGCTCCTTGCAGGCAGTCGCACTCAAGCGCCCACCCTCGCGAGCGCAAACGTTCGAGCGGTCCCGCAGGGATAAGCGGCTCACCGCACGCAGGCAACTAAACACAGCCCCCCCGCCCGTCACTCCGCCAGAAAATTGCGGGTGTCCAGAGGGCGCAGCCCTTGGGGCCCTCCCATTGGGAGGGTTTGGGAGGGCGAACCGAAATAACCTTGGAGGAGATGTACCGTTGGCGAACGAAAATATAGTAATCAAAGGCGCAAGGGCGCATAATCTCAAAAATATCGACGTGACGATACCGCGAGACCGGTTCGTCGTCCTGACGGGGCTAAGCGGGTCCGGTAAGTCATCGCTGGCTTTTGACACCATTTATGCCGAAGGACAGCGGCGGTATGTGGAGTCGCTGTCGGCTTATGCCCGCCAGTTCCTCGGTCAAATGGAGAAGCCGGATGTCGATTCCATCGACGGCTTGTCCCCAGCCATTTCCATCGACCAGAAGACGACAAGCCGCAATCCGCGTTCCACTGTAGGAACGGTGACGGAGATTTACGACTATCTGCGCCTGCTGTTCGCGCGGGTCGGACATCCCCACTGCCCGGACCACGGCATTGAGATTACCTCGCAGACAGTCGAGCAGATGGTCGACCGGATTATGCAGTACCCGGAGAAGACGAGACTGCAGATTCTGGCACCGGTCATAACAGGCCGCAAAGGCGAGCATAAGAGCCTGTTTGCGGAAATTTCGAAGCAGGGCTTCGTGCGTGTGCGAGTCGACGGTGAGCTGCGCGATTTATCCGAGGACATTGAGCTTGAGAAGAATAAGAAGCACACGATTGAAGTCGTGGTCGACCGGATCGTCATCAAGGAGGATGTGGAGTCTCGGCTGACGGATTCCATCGAGACCGCTCTGAAGCTGTCCGGCGGCAAAATTCTCGTCGATATCATCGGCCAGGAGGAACTGCTGTTCAGCTCCAGCTTCGCCTGTCCCGTGTGCGGCTTCAGCATGGAAGAGCTGGCGCCGCGCATGTTCTCCTTTAACAGCCCATTTGGGGCATGCCCGGAATGCGACGGCCTTGGGGCCCAAATGGTGGTTGATCCCGATTTGCTCATCCCGGATGCAGGCAAATCCATCGAAGACGGCGCTTTTTTGGCCTGGACGGGCAGCACATCCAACTATTACCCGCAGTTTTTGAAGTCGGTATGCCAGCATTTTCACATTCCCGAGAATATGCCGGTAAGCGAGCTAACGCCGGAGCAAATGAACAAACTGCTTCACGGTACAGGAAGCGAGAAAATCCATTTCCGCTATGAGAATGATTTTGGGCAGCGGAAGGAAGCGATGGTTCCTTTCGAAGGTATTATTCCGAACCTTGAACGCCGTTATCGTGAGACGGCGTCCGATGGCATTCGTGAATTTATAGAAGGCTTCATGAGTGCCAAGCCATGTCCCGTATGCAAGGGCAAACGGCTGAAACGTGAAATCCTTGCTGTGACCATAGGCGAAAAGAACATTGCCGAAGTAACCGATCTGTCGATTGGGGACAGCCAACGCTTTTTCAGCGGCCTTGCCTTAAGTGAGAAAGAACAAGCTATCGCCAATCTGATTCTAAAGGAGATTAGCAGCCGTCTCGGGTTTCTCGTCAATGTCGGTCTTGAATATTTAACGCTCAGCCGTTCGGCAGGCACGCTGTCCGGCGGGGAGGCTCAGCGCATCCGGCTGGCGACACAGATCGGCTCCAGCTTAATGGGCGTGCTGTACATTCTGGACGAGCCCAGCATCGGCCTGCACCAGCGTGACAATGACCGGCTTATTTCGACACTTGCGCATATGCGCGACCTCGGTAACACGCTGATCGTTGTCGAGCATGACGAAGACACGATGCTGGCGTCGGATTATATTATCGACATCGGTCCTGGAGCGGGCATTCATGGCGGCCAAGTTATGGCCCAGGGAACGCCGCAGGAAATCATGAATGACCCCAACTCGCTGACCGGCGAATACCTCAGCGGACGCAAATTCATTCCGGTCACCTCCGATCGGCGCGAGAGCGACGGACGCTGGCTGGAAATCCGGGGGGCCAAGGAAAATAACCTCAAGAACGTGAACGTCAAAATTCCGCTCGGCGTCTTTACGGCGGTAACCGGCGTATCCGGCTCCGGCAAGTCATCGCTTGTCAACGAAATACTCTACAAGAGTCTGGCCAAAGAGCTGAACAAAGCGGCTAAGGTGCGCCCGGGGCAGCATAAAGAAATACGCGGCCTTGCGCATTTGGACAAAGTTATCGATATCGACCAGTCGCCGATCGGACGTACGCCGCGGTCCAATCCAGCAACCTATACAGGCGTGTTCGACGACATTCGCGACCTGTTCTCCAAGACGAATGAAGCGAAGGTAAGAGGCTTTCAAAAAGGCCGTTTTAGCTTCAACGTCAAAGGCGGACGCTGCGAAGCATGCCGGGGCGACGGCATTATCAAGATTGAAATGCACTTTCTGCCGGATGTCTATGTTCCGTGCGAGGTCTGCAAGGGCAAACGTTACAACCGCGAGACGCTCGAAGTGAAATACAAAGGGAAGAACATCGCCGATGTGCTGGGGATGACGGTGGAGGACGGAACGGAGTTCTTCCAGAACATACCGAAAATTCACCGCAAGCTGCAAACTTTACTCGATGTTGGTCTTGGCTATATCAAGCTGGGTCAACCGGGAACGACCCTTTCCGGCGGGGAAGCGCAGCGTGTGAAGCTGGCGTCGGAGTTGTACCGCCGGAGTACGGGCAAGACGCTGTATATACTGGACGAGCCGACTACAGGTCTGCACGTGGACGATATCAGCCGCCTGCTGGAAGTGCTGCACCGCTTGGTTGAATCGGGGGAATCGGTGCTCGTTATCGAGCATAACCTGGACGTAATCAAGACGGCCGACTATATTATCGACATGGGACCGGAAGGCGGCAGCGGCGGCGGAACGGTAATCGCGGAAGGTACGCCGGAACAGATTATCCAGGTGTCTGAATCGTACACGGGCAAATACCTGAAGCCGGTTCTGCTTCGGGATACGGCGCGGACGGAGGCGCAGATGCTTCAGACCTCGGAAGCACAATAAGGTCAGTGTCTTTCTATACAAAGATATGCAAAAAGGCCGCGGCTTCAGCCGCGGCCCTTCTTGTGCACAATTCCGTAATTTCAACACACAATTTCGTAATTTCAGAACGCACTTACAGTATTTCAGAACGTAACTCCGTTATTTCAGCCTCCAAATCACGAGGCAACCGTAGCTAAAATGGAGTTCAGCTTGTCCTGAATGGCCGACACGCCGACGCGTTCGGTAAAGGCATGGAAGCTCTCGCCTGCGGCGCGTTCGCTCTTATAGAACAGCAGAAGCTGTTCAAGCACGCCTGCGACTTCGTCCGCTTTGACGCGTCCCTTGAGCGGCTGCGCGAACTTCGCGGCCGGACCCTGTGCTCCACCGCCAAGCGTACCGCCGACAGCAATGTCGTAAGCTTCGGCCATGCCTTCGGGGGTCTTTACCAAAGCCCCCTGAAGTCCGATATCTCCAATCTGTTTCTGTCCACAGGCATTCGGGCAGCCGATGAGATGGAGGCGGACCTTCTCGCCAAGGTCCAGGTGTTCGTCCAGGTACTTGGCAATGGCGACAGCGCGCTTTTTCGTCTCTACAAGAGCCAGGCTGCAGAACTCGTTGCCGGTGCACGCGACAGTGCGGCTGATGAAAGGCTTCGGCGCTGCCGACAGGCGCTGAAGCACAGGCGCTGCCAGCAGCTCTTCGACTTTCTCGTTCGGCACGCCGCTAAGGATGGCGTTCTGCGACATCGTCGTGCGGATGGTACCGTCGCCGTAAGTGTCGGCGAGATCAGCCAGCTGTGCCAGCTCATCTGCGTTCATCCGTCCGACAGGCACGTTAAGGCCGACATAGTTCAGTCCCTGCTGCGGCTGCGGATGCACACCGTCGAAATAGGCGGCCTGCCAGCCAATCGTTTTGTCCTCGCCGCGCGCTGGCAGTTCCCCGATCAGCTCAAGCAGCTTGTCCTTGAATTTCTCAGCGCCCCAATCGGCTACCAGGAATTTCAGCCGGGCGTGGTGTCTTTTCTCGCGGTATCCATTGTCGCGGAAGATTGTTGCCACGCCAATGGCAACCTTCAGCACCTCATCCGGACGGACAAAGATATCCAGCTTCTGCGCCAGATGCGGCTTAGCGGACAGTCCGCCGCCAACCATGACATGGAAGCCGATCGTCTCCTTGCCATCGATCTCCTTGACCGCAGGCGTGAATGCCAAATCATTGATCTCGGCATGCGCATTATTGTAAGGATTCGCGGAGATCGACATTTTCAGCTTACGCGGAAGATTGGAGAAATCGCGGTTCAGCACGAAGAAGTTGTTCACTTCGTCGACGAGCGCCTTGGTATCCATCAGTTCGTCCTTGTCGATCCCGGCAAGCGGGTTGCCGACAATCGTGCGCGGGCAGTCGCCGCAGGCTTCGAAGGAGTATAAGCCGACCTCCTCCAGACGCTTAAAAATATCCGGGAAATTCTCAACAGTCAGCCAGTGGAACTGAATCGCCTGACGGGTGGTAATATCAAGAAGATCTCTACCGTAAAGCCGGGAAATTTCGGCCAGAGTCCGCGCCTGCGCGGAAGTCATAACCCCGGTATTGATGCGGACGCGCATCATGAAATGACCGTTCTTCGGTTTCTGCTGGTACACGCCCGCCCATTTGAAGAGGTCCAGGTCGTCGGTGGGAATGGAGTCGTAGCCCTCCAGCGCGTATTTTTCGATAATGCTGCGGATGATGTCCAGTCCGTCTTTTTCCAGTTTGACGAATTCGAATTTGGACAGCTTGTCCGGTTCTTTGGTCCAAATCGGTTCATATGCCATTGATGAAGCCTCCTTAATTATGTCACTGTCGTTCTGAGCCGCGTTCGCGCTCGATTTCATTTAAATCCGAAATCCGACGAGGTCGCTGAGAGATTGGTTTAATGGTAACAGATTTCCTGCTTCCCGTATGTGAAGTAAGGTATAACCTGTATAACAATTGTTTATGGAACCTCCAGGTTCCGTTGATAAATCGCACGGCGACGTCCGGCAGAGAGGATGAAAGATTCAAACACGGACAATCCCGTTAATGGTATTATAAGAGCATGCGAAGTTAGGGTTTTTTTGGAAAATTAGCATGATTCGCTGACCGCATTTAATATGCTTTATACTAGTACGAGAAATGGATGCCAGTCTTATAGGGTCGTCGCTGCTGGTTCCTTTTATCTCCAGGCACTTTGATAACTGAATAACAAACACGGGTGTCAATGAACGCTGTTACAATTACATAAGATTTTGGAAAAATTCTATTGCGTGCCGTCTTTGGTAACGGTAACATAGAAGTGAAAAGACATGAGGAAAAGAGCGGGCTGTGCGGCTAAAGGGCAAGTCTGCTCGACAACCATGATGAGGAGGTAGGGATATGCTGCTTGCGGAAGCCACTACGGCAACTGCGTCCAGGTTTCATACCTTTGATGTGTTTATGATCTTGTTTACGGCCCTGATTGCGATTGGGGTTGTCCGATTGCTCAGAGCCCCTCAGAAGAACAAGTTCGCGATTGCCTTCGGAGTTGTCAGCCTGCTGGTCTTTCTCGTGTCCGATTATGCCATGGTCAAATATTGGCTGGGCTAGAAAGCCGGCGTTCCCCAGCTAGAACACATAGTAAGCACAGATTTTTGTTGTCAGCGAAGACACCTTTGCCGCCGTTCGCGGAAGTGGGGGCGTCTTTTTTCTTTTTTCAAGCAAGGGCAGCTGAATGATATTAATGGGGTAAAAGAGGAGATAAACGTATGGGAAGAAGTATGATGCGTATGCGTAACAAAATTCTGCGCTTTTTGCTGTGCAGCTTTGTTCTGGGACTAGCCCTGGGCTGGAGCGTACCTGTGTCCGAAGCGGCCCAAAAAGGCGAAACGGCTGCCGCACGTTCATCCTCCACAGGACAGCGTGTATCCGCTATGGACCCGGTTCCGCAAATCTATAAACGTCTGTCTCCGTCGGTAGTCGGCATTATCGGCAAGGCCCAGGGCGGAAAAAATACGGGCGTAGACAACCGCTACAATCTGATGCATGGTTCGGGCGTAATCATCACAAGCGGAGGGTGGATCGTTACGAATGCGCATGTCATTGATGGTATGCAAAATGCTACGGTCGTGACAGCGGACGGAAAATCATACAGCGCCAAGGCTATGTACGCGGATGAAGTCAGCGATGTGGCGCTGCTCAAGATCAACGCGGCTTCCCTGAAGCCTGCTTCACTCGCTGAAGTCTCGAATGTAAGAGTCGGCGAAAAAGTCGTCGCCATCGGCGCGCCCCTATCCTTCGCGCTGCGAAATTCCGCTACTGTCGGCGTTGTCAGCGGCTCGGGGCGGGCCGTCGATGCGTCGTACCGTCTTTTGCAGAGCGATGCGGCCATTAACCCGGGCAACAGCGGCGGTCCCCTTGTGGATATGAATGGAAAGGTCATCGGCATCGTCAGCATGAAATTTTCAGCGGTCGGTGTGGAAAATACGGGATTTGCCATTCCTGCGGAAACGGTCCGTTATATCATCAAGCAGCTGTTTGCTTACGGTGAGGTAAGGCGTCCAAGCCTGGGGCTTGAGCTTCAGGAGAGCTGGTCCGCCATTATCGGCCTGCCGGCGGAAGATCCCCTGACCGTAACGAAGGTATCCTCCGAGGAAGGGCGCAAAGCCAGTATTTCCGAAGGGGATGAATTGTACAGCATCGACGGTCACAGGGTGACCTCAGCGGTCGACATCAATGAGCTGTTCAAGAGCTATCGTCCGGGGCAGACCGTTCAGCTGCTCATGCAGAGCGGAGGCGATATCGTCCAGCGCAAGCTGGTGCTGGGGCAAGGAGATCCAGTAGTCAATACGGGAGAGGCAGACGGCGGCGAAGGCAGCGGACCGGCAGAGTAACAGGAAGCGGGGGAGATCCGAAATGGGAAAAATATGCTTAAAAGTCCTGCATGCCGTGCTGGCTGCGCTGATCGTACTGGCGGTCATGCTGCCGGAAGGCGCTGCGAGGGCCGCAGCAAGCAGCACACTTATGCTGACCCTGAAAGTGGGAAGCAAGGAAGCGAAAGCGAATGGACAGGCTCTCGCCATCGCGGCGCCGTTTTTGGAGAATGGGAGTATCATGGTTCCGCTCGGTGTGTTCAAAAAAGCGTTCAACAGCGGGGTCATGCTCGGAAGCGGCGACGTTGTCAAAGTGACCTACGGGCCTCATACAGGCGCAATGACAATCGGCAGCACATCCGCTTGGAAGGACGGTCAGAAGGTGAAGCTGGCCGCTCCGCCGCGAATGGTGAACGGGGTGCTTATGGCGCCGCTGCGCTTTGTAGCCGGGGTCATTGGGGCGAAAGTTTCAGCGGGCAGCGGCGGCAGCGTCGTGGTAACGGTGCCTGCTGCAGAAACGGGGGATGGCGGCCTGCAAGGGAGCGGCATTGACAGCGAGGCGGGCAAGACAAAGGTCGGCAACAGCTATTATGAATGGAGCATGAACTATCCGGCCGGTCTCATGATCGGCGACAGCGGTGGAGAAGAGAGCGTGGCCACCTTCACGAGTGCAGACAACGCCTATTACCTGGAAGTGCATGTGTCGCCGCAGGAAGCTGCCGCAGACGCGGACGAACTGCTGGAACAACTGGTGCGCGGCGCTGAAGAGAGCGGCGAAATCGTACTGGACCGGGAAGCTGTTCCGCAGGCGTCTACCCCATATGCCCGCATTGTCAGCAAAGATTCCTCCGGGGTCATGTGGGAGGGCCGGCAGTATTTTGCAAATGGGCGATTGTATGAGCTGTATTTAACAGATGACCATGCGGTGAACTATAAAGATTTTGCCAAGTACGCCGGGCTGCTTGGATCGTTTCGCCCTTCCTTTGATAACAAGGATGGAACCATTCGGGATCTATCGACCGTTCGGAACGGTCTGCGGACAGCGGGAAGCGATGATTACGGTATTTCTATTCAGGTTCCCGCCGGATGGAGCGCAGACAATCAGCATCTCGCCTATGAGAGCAAGTACGGCAGCTATTTGAAGCTGAGCATCACCTCGGCGCCACCTTCGTCGTCCCTGGACAGCTGGGAAGAGGAGCTGAGAATGAAGGATGCGGATTGGTTTGTGCCGGGGGCTTACAGTGAGCAGGGCCGTACGGCAGCGGAGGTTTCCGGCGTTCCGGCGCGAGTCCGGGAAGTCCGGTACAATTATGGCAGCGGATGGATCACGGAGTATCAGGTGCTGTTGGAGAAAAGCGGTTACCGCTACTACGCGGAGTATGCCGTCCCGGATGGGCAGGATGAGGATAAGGCGAAATTTAGGGATGTGCTGGCTTCGCTGAAGATTGACTTTAACACGATAAAAGAGAACTTCGGCCAACTGGAGCAAAATGACTACCCCGCGCTGAAAAATAAAA
>NZ_ASSD01000198.1 GCF_000520715.1 Paenibacillus zanthoxyli JH29 | reverse complement strand
CTCAAAAGAAAGTTCTAAAGATACTATACGAGGAGGAATAGCTAATGAATAAGCTCGTATTTTTCCTCGGGGGAGCAGGCGCCGGCAAGACCACGCTGGCAAAAGCGCTGGCAGCGAGACGAAAAGCCGCCTTCTTCGATATGGATATCCTTCTCCGTCCGGCAGCGGAGGCGATAATGACGTTCCATGGACTTGACCCCTCCGACCGGGATTCTAAAGATTACAAGAGGCTGTGCCGTGACCTGGGATACCGGATTACGATGGATGCCGCGCTGGATAACGTCAAGCTGGATGTGGACAGCATCGTGGTCGGTCCTTTTACGAAAGAAGCCGCGGATGAAGGGTGGATTGCGCGCGAACTGTCGCGGATCGGCCGATCACTGCTCGACGTCGAGGTAAAAGCGGTCATCGTCAGCCTGTCCGATGAGAAGCTTTATAAGGAAAGAATTATGGCCAGAGGCTCGAAGCTGGACGACTGGAAGCTGCGCCATTGGGACGATTTCCGCTCGTCGCTTGTCAGCCGCAACGTAAAATGGCCCCTCCCCCCCTCCTCCATCCTTTACTTTGATAATTCCGGAAATGACCCGGAACGGGCTGCGGACACAATCGAAGGTTTCGTCTATCCGGAGGCGTAGCTTTCTTACCGTCGCGCCATACACCCGCCTCATGCCAATCCTGCGCTGAAGTTGCGTTTTTTCATGAATTTCCCTTTTTCCTGTATGCTAACGGGTCTAAATTATTCGGATGAGGGAATGTTTGTAGTATTGTCAAACTTTCGGTCTTTCGCAAATTGTGAATCAAATCACAACTATTTATAATTAAACGTAACTTACTAGCGTATTTTCAAAAAAAGGCGACGAGAGGATGAATAAATATGAATACCGGAACGGCCCAAGAACAGGAAAGATTGCCCCGCCATCTGCTTGCCATGCTGCCCTGCCCGCTTAAGGTGCCTATTGAAGAAACGTTTCTTCATCAGCAAAGCTCGGGGCTTTGGACCGATCTCGACCCGGAAGAATTGGAATTCGAGGGCAATGCAAATCAGAGCGACTTCTATAAAACAGTAAATGAGTTTCAATCCGCCGACGAACTTCCAGATATTGTAATCACGCCGGGAATCAGCAGCTTCTTCCATCGTGATTTCCGTACCCGGTTTCTCGATCAGGATGTATTCGCCGATACAGCAGGCTATGCTCCGAATGAACGGTTTGCGGAGATCGGCATGCAGGACCCGACTGGCCGGGTTACGTTAATGTGCGTGAATCCGCTGGTCATCGTAGCCGATACAGCCCGTCTGGGTGACACGCCCGAGCCGCGCTCCTGGAGCGACCTGCTGAATCCCGTGTACCGGAAGCAGGTAACGATGAGAGGCCATAACGGCACCTTTTGCGAAACGGTGCTGCTGACACTAGGCGAGAAGCTCGGCGAAGATATACTGACCGGTCTCGGCCGGTCGGTTCGCCAGGGGCTTCATCCGGGCCAGATGGCAAAGCTGGCGGGAACCGATAATGAAGCCGGAACGGCTTTATACGTGATGCCGTATTTTTATGCGAATATGATCCGTAAGCAGGATAAAATCAATATTATTTGGCCTGAGGAAGGCGCGATTGCAAGCCCGGTATTCCTGCTCGCTAAAAAGAATGCGACCGAGGGCGGACGCCGTCTGGCTTCCTTCTTCACTAGCGAGGAGACGGCTCAGCTGTGCGAACAGGCTTTCTTCCCGTCGCCTCATCCTTCGGCAGCATCCGGGCTTACTCAGCGCAAGCTGCTGTGGATGGGCTGGGATCTCGTCTGGAACAGCGATATTCAGGCAAAGACGGATGCCGTTAACGCGGCCTTTAACAAAGGGTTTGAACAGGAGGACTAAGATATGAAGCTCATAACCGTGGCGGGTCCGCCGTCGAGCGGCAAAACCTCCATGCTTCTGCGTGTGATTGATTGGCTGAAGGAGCAGGGACTGAAAGCGGGGGTCGTAAAATTCGACTGCGTTGCCTCCAAGGATGATGAGCGCTACCGCGCCAAAGGAGTGCCGGTGCTTCTCGGTCTTGCCGGCAACCTGTGCCCGGACCATTATTTTGTCACCAATATCGAAGCTTGCGCCCGCTGGGGGCAATCGCTGGAACTGGATATTCTAATCAGCGAAAGCGCCGGTCTGTGCAACCGCTGTTCTCCTTTTATCCGCCATGCCCTAGCGGTCTGCGTCATTGATAATTTATCGGGAGTGAATACCCCGACCAAGATGGGCCCGCTGCTAAAGCAAGCCGATATCGTGGCCATTACAAAGGGCGACATTGTCTCCCAAGCCGAGCGCGAGGTGTTTCAGTATCAAGTCCGCAAAGTGAACGCCCGGGCGGAGATTCTTCACATTAACGGCCTGACCGGCCAGGGCAAGGAACGGCTCGGCGCCCTGCTCGCGCAGGCTGAAGATATCGACAATCTGGACGGGCGGAAGCTGCGGTTCTCGATGCCGGCCGCGGTCTGCTCCTACTGCCTGGGCGAGACGAGAATCGGGCACGACTATCAGATGGGCAATGTCAAGAGCATCGCTATTCCGGAAGTTCCCCGCCCGGAGGTGAGCTGACATGATGGAGGATATTCAATCCGTTACGATCCTTGGCGGCCATTCCAAATCCGGTGAAGCGGAGGATGTCGCCTTAAGGCTTGTGCCTGGCGACCTCGTTGCCGTGGTTGGACCGACAGGCTCGGGCAAGAGCAGGCTGCTGGCGGATATCGAATATATCGCCCAGCGGGATACCCCGAGCGGCCGATGCATCCTGATTAACGATCAGCCGCCCGCACCCGAGATCCGATTCGACATGGGACGGAAGTTGATTGCCCAGCTGTCGCAGAATATGAACTTTGTCATGGACGCCACAGTGGCGGAGTTTATTACGCTGCACGCGGAATGCCGCGACACCAACCTTGACGAGTCGGGGCTGGAGGAGCTGATTCACAGTGTCGTCACTCAGGCAAACCGGCTGACCGGAGAGCCGATTGTGCCGGATACCCCGCTGACCGCGCTCA
>NZ_ASSD01000197.1 GCF_000520715.1 Paenibacillus zanthoxyli JH29 | reverse complement strand
TCCAGCGTGCGGAACGTCCGGCTGCCCGCCCAGGGCAGAATGAACAGCGAATCGCCGCCCGCCGGAAGCACGGAGCGCTGAAGCAGCCCGCTCTCCCGCGCCAGCCGCCTTGCCCGTTCGAGCCGGGCCGCCGCTCTCGGCGCGAGGTACGGGTACAGCGCCGTATCGCCAAGAATGTCCCGGATTTTGGTCATAATCCGGGTATGCACATCGCCGCCCGCGCCAAGCCACAGCGTATCGACTTTGCCGCGCGAAGCCTTCACATATACCGCCTTGTGACGGTTATCGACCTCTTCCACCTTCCACAGCTTGCCAGCCAGCGTGAAGCAGTAACCCGGCGGCGGCACGGTTGTAATTGAGCCGATTTCCTCTGTTCCGTTATATACGACATGCTCCTCATCGTCCTTGAAGACAGCCAGAAAGCGGAAATTGTTGACGATTTTCTCTCCAGCAAGCCCGATCAACAGACTGCCTTCGTCCATTTGCTCAATCTGCCCCATTCCAAGCTGGTAAGCCATAAAGGCTTCATAATCCTCTTCGTTGACCCCTTCAAAAGAAGGCAGTGAGAGAACGGCATCGCGCAGGTCCTCCGGCTCTGCCTCGCCCATGCTCTTCAGGATGCTCATCGTCTGATGGTACAGCAGCCCGACCGGCATTTGCCGGACCATCAGCGGCTCGACCCATCTCTCCCTCACATACAGCTCGATAACGGCGATTGCCCGGAGCAGCGTCCAGGGCATGCGCGCCGGCAGCTGCGCTTCCTCGTCTTCTTCCTCCGGCGTGACGAACATCATCTCCGCGGCGGCGTCGCCCCGCCGACCCGAGCGGCCCAGCCGCTGCACGAAGCTGGAGCAGCTGTAAGGCGCTCCGAGCTGCATGACCCGCTCCAGCTCGCCGAGATCGATGCCCAGCTCCAGCGTGAGCGTCGCTGCGGCAACCGCCGCACCGGGGCCCTCGCGTAGCGCGGCCTCGGCCTCCTCCCGCAGCATCGCGGAAATGCTGCCGTGGTGGACGTGGAACACGTCCGGCTCCTGGCGCTTCGCCGCGATGCGCCTCATTTCAAGGATTGCCGTTTCCGCATCGGTTCGGCTGTTGGTGAAGACGAGCGCTTTTTTGAGCCGGGTATGGTCGTAAATATAGTCATAATACGCCTTGCGGGCAAGCTCCAGCGCTTCGGACTGCTTCTCATCCCTCGCATCGGGAAAAGAAAAATGCTCAACGCTCAACCGAAGCTTCCTCCCGCCCTGCGGCGCGGATACCTGCACCTGCTCCCGCGTGCCTGCGGCAAGCCAGCGCGTGGCGGTGCCATAATCGCTGAGCGTAGCGGACAGCCCGATTCGGCGCGGCGAACAGCCCGCCATACGGGAGATCCTTGCCAGAAGGCTGAGCACCTGAATTCCCCGGTCGGCGCCCATAAAGGCATGCACTTCGTCAATAATGACAAAGCGCAGATCGCCAAACAGCGCCGGAATGGCATTCGGACGGTTCATCAGCAGGCCTTCCAGCGACTCGGGGGTAATCTGAAGCACACCGGAGGGATTCTTCATCAGCTTCGTCTTCTCGGCCTGCGGCACATCGCCATGCCAATGCCAGACAGGAATACCGCCCTCCAGCAGCAGGTCGTTCAGCCGGGCAAACTGGTCGTTGATGAGCGCCTTGAGCGGGGCGATATATAGTATCCCTACTGAAGAAGAGGGATTCTCGTGAAGTTCCGTTAGCGCAGGGAAAAAAGCCGCCTCCGTCTTGCCGGATGCAGTTCCTGATGCAATGAGCAGATGATCAGGCGATTCCAGCAGCACCCGGCAGGCGTCCACCTGCGCTTCGCGGAGCGTCTCCCAGCGGTTTTTATAAATAAACTCCTTAATAAACGGCGCAAGCCGGTAAAATGGGTTATCGCTCATAGCTCAAACTCTGCCAGCAGATCGTCCAGCGATGGGTCCTTGCCTTCATCGGATTTGCCGGACCGTTCTCCGACTAGGCTCGTAAAAGAGGCTTCCGGATTGCCGTGCAGCGTATGCAGCAGATCCATAAAATCACGTACGAGCTCGCGGGGCGTCAGAAGCTCATCCGCTCCGAGCCTCGACGTGGCTTCCTCCATAAAATGTACGAGCTGATCGTCAGTCAAGCCGGGGGCATAGCCGTAATGCAGCGCATGAATATCCCGCAGCCGTTGCAGCAGCACTAGAATCTCCTCGGAAGACAGCATATCGAGCGGAATGATCGGCCCCGAGAAATTACTCGGAGCGGCGGCTCCGTACCGTCCGGCCACAAGCCTGGATCGCAGCGCCTCGTAGCTGAACAGCCCCCGGCGGTGATCCTCGACAAATTGCGGCGTTCCGCCAAGAAATATCCCCAGATGCTCCGCCTTGCCCTGCATCGTGTCATTGAACATGGTGAGCAGCTTCTCATAATTGCTCTGCCTGGATACGCTGTTCGTGATCTTGTACAGGTTGACCCCTTCATCGATGAACAGCAGCAGCCCTTTGTAGCCGATGGCTGCGGAAAATTCCGCCCACAGCTTCATATAGTCGTACCAGTTGTCGTCATCGATAATGACGCCGACGCCCAGCGCCTTGCGGGATTCCGTGCGTGTGGTAAATTCGCCGCGAAGCCAGCGCAGCGCCTCCTGCTTAAGGTCTTCGTCTCCGAGCTTATGGCCGTTCCAGTATGCCGCCAGCACCTTGGCGAAGTCGAAGCCGTGCACAAGACTGCGCATATCCGATGCGACGGCATAAATTTCTTTCTCGACTTCGGCGGCAAAAGCCGGATTCCCGGGGTCCATTCCCTGTTCCTGCATAATCTTCTGCTGAAGAGAAGAAATCCATTTCTGGAGCACGGCTTCCAGCGCTCCGCCGTCCGGGCGGGTGCGGGTCGATAAGTGGCTCATCAGTTCCTTATAAGTAGCCAGGCCTTGTCCCTTGGTGCCAACGAGTCTGCGCTCGGGAGACAGGTCCGCGTCGGCGACCGCGAAGCCGCGGTCCATCGCATAGTTGCGGATCATTTGCAGCAAAAAGCTTTTGCCGCTGCCGTATTTGCCCGTAATGAGCTTGAAGGCGGCTCCACCATCGGCAATGTTGTCAAGGTCGTGCAGAATCGATTCGATCTCCGCGCGGCGGCCGACGGCAACATGCTCCAGTCCGATTCTTGGAACAACGCCTGCCGTAAGGGAATTGACCAGCGCCGTTGTCATTCTTTTTGGGATTTTAAGTTCGTTCATTTCGGGTCTCACCTCTTAAAAAAGTGCAGCATGGATGCGTATTCGGGCGAGAGCTCCTCGCCGTCGATTAGCAGGTCGCCAAGCAAATCCATTGCGATTTCGTTAATTTCGTCAATCAGCAGGTCAGGCAGCGCCGCGTGGGCGGCGGCTAATCTGTGCAGCGCAGCCGGACCTTCCGGTCCGGAGAGAGCCAGTACAGCTTCACGCTGCAAAGGACTGAGCGCGTCGGCCAATGATTCCCATTCGTTTCCATCCGCTGAGGTCGTATTCTGAGGTTCGCCAAATGGTGCAAGCACTTCGGCAACTGTCCCGCTGCCCTCAGGGATACTTGTCGCGATCTCACTCGCTGCCCCGCTTCCTAATGCTTGAAGCTCCTCATCCGGCTCTTCCACCGTCAGCAGTTGACGGACGACATCCGAGTCGCTGCGCAGCTGTTCCAGCCTGTCCTGATCTATGACAATGTCCGGCCCTTTCTCTTCCCGCTGCGCGTTGCGGAATTCCCGTTCAAGGAATTTGCCGACAAGTTCCTCGATTTCTTTATCCATAGAAATTCCCTTCAGGCGGCCCCGAAAGTCCATCAGCGCGCGGAGCTTATTCTCCGTAAGCCGGAACAACCGGGTAACCAGGCTGCGCAGCGGCGGCGATTTGCTGATGCGGACGACAGGTACGAGGACGGAATAACCGTACAGGGAAATATCGTAGACGGCGCTGCGGAATAAGTAGCGCTCCCTTGTCACCGGAGGGCCCGGGGGGAACATTTCAAGCAGCGAGGTGCCGTGCTTGCGCTTCACATAGGCGTCGATTAGGGCCACTACTTTTGGAACAAAGCGTTCCAGCGCTTGGTTTCCGGGACCTGTATAGAACTTCGATTTGGTGATATCATAGTCCGACATCAAGGACAGCGCGGGTAAAGTCAGCTGCTCTGTCGCGGACGTAAGGCAGCGCGCCAGCTCCAGCTCCGCGAGGTCACCGCCCAGCCCCTTGGCCCGGACGACAATTTCCCGCAGCGGAATATCCAATTCGTGGATAAAGGAGAAATCCGCAATCCAGCCGCCAAGATAGTGATCCAGACGTTTGAAGGTGCCCCGGTAAGCTTCCCATAACCCGGATAGCTGTTCATAGCCGTCCAGCGGTGTATCCCAGCCGACACCATTGATCAGCTCATATACATGCAGAAAAATATAAGACAGATCCGTTTCGGGATAACGGCCTTGCCGGACTTCATTCCGCCAATAAAAGTACCATTTCGTCTGTGGACCAGTCATATGCCCGTAGGTTGGCCAGTAGCTCTTGAACTTGACGAATTCCGCCGATGCCTCGGTGTAATCGGCCAGCTCTCTTGCGCGCTCTACGAATTGGCATTCCGTCGTGGCCGGCCGGGGTTCGCCCTCTTTTGAAGATACATTCTCGTCTCTTCGGGGTACAGCCGCACCTGTACGTCCGCTTCGCTTCTCTTCGCGGCGCCCGGGAAGCTCCAAATCCCACAGCTTCAGCTGCTCGGGTCTCTCAGTCAGACTCCGGCTTTTTTTCGCCAAGCTCCGGTTCTTGTCCGCCTCGGCTGCACGTTTCGCCTCTTCCGCCCGAAAGTCTTCACGCGAAGGCACCGCCATATTTTTTTCATCGCCTTCCCAGATTAACTCCGAGAAATGCGGCTTGTCGTCATAGCTCATCGATCCATCCCGCTCCATTGCCGGCAGTCCAAGGACCGCCTATGTAGTTCCTCCCATTATATCATGAATTATATGATATGCTTCCTATCATGGGAACATTTATTCGGATTATAATAAATGGCAGTAATAAAATTAAGACCAATAGAGGAATGATGGATATGAAAAAAACAAAAATTTACAGAAACATGGCGAAGCCAAAGAGCGTCGATCTGTTTTATTTTGATACCAGAACCGATGGGCCAACGATTCTATGTCTTCATGGAAGATGGGGTCGGGCAGAAACCTGGATTGATTTTATAGAGCACTATGGGCAGCAGTATAGAATTATCGCACCGGACCAAAGAGGACACGGACTAAGCGGTAAGCCTATATCAAAATATACGGCTGAAGAAATGGCGGAGGACATGATTGAGCTACTAGATTTTTTAAAGATAGAATCAGCCATCGTGGTAGGTCATTCAATGGGCGGACGTGTGGCTGGGTATTTAACAGCGTTATATCCGAAGTATGTAAAAGCATTAGCTATACTTGACAGATCCGCATCTGGACCAGCCAATCCAAACACGCCGCCGTTAGATCAAATCCCAGCCACTGATCCTTTGACCAAAGATTGGCCATTACCATTTTCCAGCTTAACTGAAGCCCAGGATTTTATTCGGCAA
The DNA here is from genome assembly GCF_000520715.1 of Paenibacillus zanthoxyli JH29. Taxonomy (GTDB): domain Bacteria; phylum Bacillota; class Bacilli; order Paenibacillales; family Paenibacillaceae; genus Paenibacillus_AQ; species Paenibacillus_AQ zanthoxyli. Next base: position 31,253 of record NZ_ASSD01000197.1, on the reverse strand, counting down.
GCCATGGATTCGAATGTGAATTATCAATATTTCATGAATAGTTTGACTGAAACGGTTGAGGGATATCAGATGATGTTCAGCTCTCAGGCTATGGCTGCCGGTATGGCGTATGATGTAAGCTGGTTCCATCTATTACCGGGCATCAAGTGTCCGGTGTTGTTAATCAGGGCAAAAGGCAACGATGCAGTATCTGACGAAGATTTTGTTAAAATGCAATCACTAATCCCAAATTGCCTTGCCTATGAAGTATCACATCCCGACCACAATGTGCATTTAGGAAACAAAGAAGAGTTTTATGGATACTTCGATGAATTTTTGAAAAAAGTATAAGTTTCACTCACTTGATCTAGACCTACATCAGCTCTGTTCCCTTCGTTTCCTTGCCGAGAAGCAACACAGCTATGGCGCCTACGATAATCGTAGCGAAGAACAGCAGGAAAATGGACGAAATACCGACGGACTGTCCAACAAGGACTCCGACGAGCAGCGGAGCAATGATGCCGCCGATCCGGCCAAAAGACGCGGCCATTCCGACCCCCGTCGAGCGGACAGCCGTCGGATACAGCTCCGGTGTGTAGGCATACATTCCGCCCCATGCGCCCAGATTGAAGAATGACAGGCAGATCCCTGCGGCAATCAGCATCCCCTCGGATGAGGCGAAGCCGAACCAGGCCGCGCTGACAGCAGTAAAGAACAAGTAGACGACAAGCACGAATTTACGCCCGAACTTCTCAATGAAATAAGCGGCGGTAAAATAACCGGGAAGCTGCGCCAGCGTCATAATCAGCGTGTATTCGAAGCTTCGGACAAGGCTGAAGCCTTTTAGCACCATTACCGACGGCAGCCATAGAAACATCCCATAATAAGAAAAGACGACCGTAAACCATAATATCCAGAGCATAACGGTTGACTTCCGGTAATCCGCAGACCATACCGAAGCGAACCGCGCCTTGAACGGAACGGGCGCCTTGCGGATGCCTGCAAACCGGGGAGAATCGTCGATGGCCCGCCGGAGATAAAGGGCATACAGGACCGGAACCGCTCCGATTACGAGTGCCAGCCGCCAGCCGTATGACGGGATAACGAAATAAGCGATCAGCGCGGAAGCAATCCAGCCCAGCGCCCAGAAGCTTTCGAGCAGAACGACCGCCCGGCCTCTCTCGTTAGGCTCAACGCTCTCTGAAACGAGCGTGGAAGCGACGGGCAGCTCGCCGCCAAGCCCGAAGCCTGCAATGAAACGCAGCACACACAGTATGGCAAACCCTGCGGCCAGAGCCGACAACCCGGTGGCTGCGGAGAAGATGACCAGCGTCCAGAGCAAAATATTTTTCCGTCCAAATCTGTCAGCCAGTATGCCCGCAGTTGCCGCGCCCATAGCCATTCCGAGCGAGTTGATGCTGGTCAGCAGGCCGATTTGCTCCGATCTAAGACTCCACTCCTTGGCAAGCGCCGCAACGACAAAAGAAATCATGCCGACGTCCATCGCGTCGAACATCCAGCTTAGACCCGCGCTGAAGAGCAGCTTGCGCTGCTTAGGGTTGTTTAGCAATCTATTTGCTCCCACTTTATAGTCCCCTCTATGTTCCATCTGCGTAATTGTATATAATCTTTCCCTGTTTCGATTGAAACCCATCCATTGATAGCAGCATTAGAAATCCAAAAACAGGGAGGCATTAAAATACTGCTTGGCGAGCGTCTGAAAATAACAGGCCTGAACCGAGATCGCCGCGACTAATAGCGAGTTTCGCACGGTTTCTCTTTGAGGACGGTTTAGGTGAGATAGCCGTTTTACTGCCGTTTCAGCCGCATGGGCTAATTTTTCGCTCCCCAAGGGCTTGTCCTGTTGGTGTTCGGCGCTGTTCCTGTTCTCTTCGAACAATGAGGCATATGCGCCATATAATTGAACAGGCTCAAGCAGATCGTCATCATCCCGTTCCGGCTCCAGGAACAGCTTGCGGAAGAGCTGGTTAATGCTTCGGAAGTCGAGCGAAGATTTCAGATCGTCAATCATGAACAGCATAGCCGCCTGGTTGATCGAATACTTTTTCCCTTCAAGGGGCGCGCCCAGATATTCTTTGAAATCGCGTTTGACCCAGTTTTGCATAGCTGTAATGGAAATTGTGGAATACTCTATTAGCGCTCCGAGCGCGGCAATTTCCTGAAGGGACAGACCTTTGGCCTTCCCGCCTTTGATTATTTTTTGCAAAATAGAAGGAATATTTGTGGACAAGAATGCGTTAAGCGATGCTCCTTCTCTCATCTCTCGTTGATGAAGCTTGGTCCACGCTTCCTGCAAAATATGCAGCGGAGTGTGGCCGGACGTTCCGGTAATCGAAAGCAGAAGCGAGGACATCTCCACTCGGGTTAATGTGAAGGATTCCATTGCCGTCAGCCCTCCTTTAGTCATGGACTTCATAATTTAATGCAGGAGATTTGAAAAATGACCGAAAAGTTCGTAAAATAAGTTCATATGAACTCGTAATACGAGTATAACCTATTTTACGAAGGAAAGGGATGGTACCTAATTATATGGGTATAGGACTTAGTTTGACGTTGGTGGCCGTTTTGATTGTTTTTACCGCTTTTTTTGTAGCTACGGAATTTGCAGTTGTGCGGCTGCGGGGAAGCCGGATCAGCCAAATGGTGCTAGAAGGACGTAAGAATGCGGTTGCTGTTCAAAAGGTTGCCGCCAATCTGGACGGATATCTGTCCGCCTGCCAGCTTGGCATCACCATCACTGCCTTAGGGATTGGTGCTCTGGCGGAGCCTGCTTTTGAGCAGCTGCTCTATCCGTTCTTCCACTGGGCCGGTATCGGCAGCGAATTTAGCCATGTCCTGTCGTTCGTGCTTGCCTTCTTTATTGCGACATTCCTGCATGTCGTTATAGGCGAGCTCGCACCGAAGACCGCAGCCATCAACAAAGCCGAAGAAATCAGTCTGTTGACCGCCAAACCGATTATCTGGTTCTATCGCATCCTGTTTCCTCTCATCTGGCTGCTTAACGGTTCTGCCAATCTTCTCGTTCGCCTGTTCGGGATGAAACCGGCCAGCGAGCACGAAGAGGCGCACTCGGAGGAAGAAATCCGTCTGATTCTGTCCGAGAGCTATGAGAGCGGCAAGATCAACAAAGCCGAATACGGCTATGTCAACCGCATTTTCGCGTTTGACGAAATGCTGGCCCGTGAAATCATGGTTCCGCGTACCGATATGATCTGCCTTTATACTAACAACTCTCTTCAAGAGAATCTGGATATTATCCGAAAAGAACAGTATACCCGTTTTCCAGTTGCGGATGGCAATAAGGACAACATCGTCGGGATAATCAATACGAAGCAGCTGTATCTCAAATATGACAATAATCCCGGCTTCCATTTCAAAGACCTTATTCTCCCTGTCATGACCGTTTCCGAGGTTACGCCTGTTAAGACGCTCTTGACGCGCATGCAGAGGGAGCAAGTGCATATCGCTCTCCTGCTTGACGAATATGGAGGTACCTCCGGACTGATTACGATTGAGGACATCCTGGAAGAGATCGTCGGCGAGATTCGGGATGAATTTGACGCTGATGAACGCAAAAATGTGGAAAAGCTTGGCGAATCCCATTACTTGGTTGACGGAAAAGTATCTCTTCCCGAGGTGCGCGAGCTGACCGGCCTCGATCTTGACGATGACGAAGTGACCACGATCGGCGGATGGCTGTACAGCCATCTTGAAGAGCCTGCTGTCGGCAAAGAAATCACTGAGGGGGACACCACGCTTATCGTCCGTGAAATGAACCGTCACCGCATCCGCAAGGTGGAAATCGCGGTTCGGTCAAATCACGAGGAGACAGAGACAATGGAGGAATCTCTCACGTAATAAGTCTGATTCAGCGTTCTAGCAGGCAATGACAATGCGGCCCGTTCTCGCTTTAGAGGGGGCCGCATTTTTTGTTAGTCCCGCATGATCCTTTCATCCGATATCAGCAGGCCGGTCGTCAATCCTTCTGCTTCCGGGTTGCCGGTGAGCCGCCCATCCTATGTATTCTCCTGTGCAGCGAAGCCGATAATTTTGCTCATATAGAGTTCATCCACCCAATCGCCGTCTACTTTAAGCGACTTCACTTTGGTTCCTTCAGCGGTAAAGCCGCATTTGGTGTACAAGGCAATGGCCCGCTCGTTATGCTTCATTACCGTAAGCTCCAGCCGAACGAGACCGCTCTCCTCCGCCCAGGCTATTAGCTTCCGCAGCAGTCCGCTGCCAACACCCATTCCTTGATAGCGCTTCAGCAGTCCGATTACAAGATAAGCGCTGTGACGATTGCGGTTTGCAGTGCCTCCTCTGGCTAAAACATAGCCCGCCAGCTGTCCGTCCACTTCCGCCCCGATCAGAGTTGAGGTCTTGGAGCTGGTCAACCCTTCGATCATTTCCCTAACCTGCTGAAGGCCGGTTTGCCGCTCGCCCGGCTCTAACAGCATAAAGGCTGTTTCTTTATCCAGGCTGTGCTGCAGACGAAGAAGCTCCTCGGCATCGCCGGGAACCAGTTCCCTGAAAGTCACTTCCACCAGTGTACACTTCCCATCGTTTAATCATCTGTTATTTAAAGATATTTCTTAAAAAGCTTGCTTCCTTCCCCATCATAGCCGAGCGCGGTGTAAAGAACATGGGCTTCCTCTCTTCGGGAAGCACTGGAGACCATGATTTTGAGCGCGCCGCGTTCAACTGCGGTCTGCTCGGCATGCCTCATTAAAGCCGCGCCGAAGCCTTTTCCCCGCACATCCGGCGACACGATCACCCTTTCAATAACAGCAAAAGGGCGGTTGCCGCTGAGCGCATCCATACAGAGATGCAGATGCACGGTGCCAATAATCCGGTTATCTTCCTCGCATACGAACAAGAAGCTATCCGGATTTGCTGCGATTTGGTTTAACCGCTCGGGCAAAACTTCAACACCCGGGTGATTCGGAAGCAGCAGACGGTACAGCGTCTCAACCCCGCGGGCGTCCACCGGTACGGCTTCCCTGATGATAGAGCTTTTTCCATTAACAAAAAGACCTCCTAGCTGCGGCAGATCATCAGCACATTACCGTCCGGGTCTCTAAAGTTGAACCAATGATCATGCTCAATATCGGTCAGTATCTCGGCTCCGCTCTGCTTCACAAAGTCATAGGCGGCGTCTATATCGCCCGTATTCAGGTGAAATAGTGGCGTATTCAGCACACTTTCCATCGTGAAAATTTTGCTGTCAAGCACAATGGCGGGCCCATCCATCGGGATCACGAACAAATGTCCGAACAATATTTCATCATCAAGCGGCAAACCTAGAAGACGGCAATACCATTCTTTTGATCTCTCAATATCGCTGACCGGAACGAAAACAGCACCGATTTTGTTCAGGATGGGACTGTTCACCGTCATTACCCCCTTTGGAAGATGGGAATTGGATATTCCTAAAGTAACTTTCGATATATTGATGTCATTTCCTGCCGATTGCTTAGAGGAACCTGTTAATATTATGATATAATTTGTCACAATGCATGGACCAACATAATGTTACCGGGAGAATGTCTTATGGCCAATTTATCCTATGGCGGGCTGCGTCTGACTCCGCCCAAAATTCTTGCACTCGGCTTTATTCTGCTAATCAGCGCAGGCACTGTGCTGCTGTCTCTTCCCATTTCATCGGTGAACGGCCGTATCTCCTGGATCGACGCGCTGTTTATGGCTACTTCCGCTACATGCGTGACCGGGCTGGCCGTTATCGACACGGGTACGGGACTTACTACCTTCGGCCAGGTTGTGCTGCTCGTGCTGTTCCAGTTCGGGGGCCTTGGCTTCGTGACGATGGCAACGCTGGTTACGCTTGTTCTCAATAGGCGGATAACGCTTAAAGAGCGGCTGTTGCTGCAGGAGTCGATGAATCAGAACTCCATGCAGGGGATCGTACTCCTCATCCGCCGGGTCCTGATTTATTCGCTTGTGATCCAGCTTGCCGGAGCGTCCGTGCTGGCGCTCAGGTTTCTAAAGGACATGCCGGCGGGCAAAGCGATATACTATGGGATATTCCACAGCATTTCGATTTTTAACAATGCCGGCTTCGACCTTTTTGGCGATGTGCATGGACCGTTCAGCGGATTGACGCGGTATGTGGAAGATCCGGTGGTTAATATCACGGCGATCCTGCTTATTTTTCTGGGCGGCATCGGCTTTATTGTATTGTCCGACTTAATTGATTTCCGCAAACGGAGACGGCTTACCCTGCACTCCAAAGTGGTTCTGTCGACCTCGCTTATTCTGATCGCTGCCGGATCGGCATTATTTTTCTGGCTGGAGATTTATCATACGCTGAAGCCGCTGCATACGGGCGGAAAGGTTATGGCATCTTTCTTACAAGCTCTAACTCCCCGTTCCGGCGGGGTCACGACTATTGATATATATAAGCTTAGAGAATCCACTCAATTCCTGATTATTCTATTGATGTTCATCGGCGCGGCCCCGGGCTCGACCGGCGGGGGAATCAAGCTTACGACATTCGCCCTGCTCATCGCCGCTGTGTACTCGCGTATTCGCGGTAAAGAGGATGTTGTTCTGTTCCGCCACCGTCTACCCAAAGAGAACGTCTACCGGGCCATAACCATGACTCTGCTCTCCCTGCTCCTTGTGGTGAGCGCGACGATGCTCCTGTCCATTACCGAGAAAGCGGATTTTCTTACCGTCATGTTTGAGGCGGTGTCCGCGTTTGGAACGTCCGGGCTTACCATGGGTCTGACAACGGAGCTTACGACCGCCGGGAAGATTCTCGTCATTATTCTTATGTTCATGGGACGGACCGGACCGCTGACGCTGGCTTATGCCCTTAGGCCGACCAAAGGCAAGGAGCTGTACCGCCATCCCGAAGGACATATTATGATCGGATAGCAAGAAGAAACGGCTTTGCCGTCCTATTTGGGACGGTACCTTTTCTCGTAGAAATATAAGAGCATAAGATAAAGCGCGAAGCTTATACTTTCTTATATTTTAAAATGCGGACGGCGGGCGAACCGCCGTTTTTTCTTTTGCTTGCCTGCTTAATGTAGCCCTGAGTCCTCCGCGTCCAGAGCCGCATCCAGCAGTTGATCGAACAGCTCGTCATCTTCCTCCAGCCTAGCATCCAGCTCTAGGAACTGCTCCTCGCTGCCGGACTTGTCCGCAAAGCTCAGGCTGTAATCCCATTCTTTGCCCTTTTTGCTGAAGAACGTAATTTCATAGCGGACCGCGTGGCCCTCCAGGGTGAATACGGTCCTTCCCACATAATTTCCGTCCTCATCGCGGCGCATGGCCGCTTCCGTAATGACTACGCTCATGCAGCTTCCTTCCTTTCATTCGTTCGGGAATCCTAAGCCGTCCTTGGCGAGAGCTTCGAAATCCTCTTTCAGTATATCATTGTAGCCCGCCTAAATCCCGTTTTACAGCCCTAATTGACTTTTTTCATCCGGCGGTTAATAATTTAGTACAATACTCTATAAGTTTAATTTGGAAATAGATGGAGGATATGTTATGAGTGATTTTGAAGCAAAACTCTCCAAATACGCCGATCTAGCCGTGAAAATAGGCGTAAACGTGCAGCCAGGGCAGGCATTGGTCGTAAATGCGCCTATAACCGCAGCGGAGTTCGTCCGTCTGATTGCAGCCAAGGCGTACGAGGCAGGCGCCAGCCAGGTTAAAGTGAACTGGAGCGACGAACGGATTACCCGTCTGCAATTCGAACACGCCGCGCCGGAGATCTTCTCCAAAGCGCCGACCTGGTATGCCGGTGAGATTACCGAATTTGCCGAGAACGGTGCGGCTGTATTGTCAGTCATCGCCGAAGATCCGGATGCGCTGAAAGGGATTGACCCGGTGCGGATTGCCGAATATCAGAAGACTCGCGGAGCCGCCTTGTCCAAATACCGCGAATTTATCATGTCGGATAAAATAAGCTGGAGCATCGTCGCCATTCCTTCTCAGGCTTGGGCCGACAAGGTGTTTCCTGACGTTCCTGCCGAAGAACGGGTAAACAAGCTGTGGGACGCGATTTTCCATACCGTGCGTCTGGACCGTGAAGACCCCGTAGCAGCCTGGCAGGAACATCTTAACACGCTGGAAGAGAAGGCGACCGTACTGAATGCCAAGAAATACAAAAAGCTTCATTATGTCGCTCCGGGCACGGACCTGACCATCGAGCTGCCGGAAGGCCATTTATGGGCGCAAGGGGACAGCATTAACGAGAACGGCCACACCTTCGTCGCCAACATGCCTACAGAAGAAGTATTCACGGCACCGCTGAAGACCGGCGTCAACGGGACCGTCCGCAGCACGAAGCCGCTGAGCCACGGCGGGAATATTATCGACGGCTTCACGCTCACCTTCGAGAATGGAAAGATTGTCTCGGTTTCGGCCGAGAAGGGTCAGGACACGCTGGAGCATTTGATCAACTTGGACGAAGGTGCCAAATACTTGGGCGAAGTGGCGCTGGTCCCCCATCATTCCCCTATTTCGGAATCGAATATTTTATATTACAACACCTTGTTTGATGAAAATGCTTCGAACCATCTCGCGATCGGTACCGCGTACGCGTTCTGTCTGGAAGGCGGCAAGAGCATGACGCAAGAGCAGCTTGAAGAGCGCGGTCTCAACTCAAGTGTCACGCATGTCGACTTTATGATCGGCTCTGCAGAGATGAACATATTCGGCGTCACGAATGACGGAACGGAAGAACCGGTATTTCTGAACGGGAATTGGGCGTTTTAATCGAGGAGGGTCGGTATTTGGATTTTAAGCAAAAGCTGGAGAACTACGCGCTGCTTGCCGTAAAAGTCGGAGTCAACATACAGCCCGGACAGACGCTTGTTATCAATGCGGACATTGCATCAGCCGAACTGGTTCGCCTGGTCGTCCGCAAAGCTTATGAAGCGGGCGCCAAGCTGGTCAAGGTCAATTATTCGGATGAAGTCGTGACGCGGACGCGCTACGACCTGGCTCCTGAGGAATCCTTCTTGGAGCCTCCGAAGTGGTTCGCGGATGAGATGGAGGATCTTGCGCAGAACAACGCTTGCTTCCTGACCATTATTTCGACGGACCCGGATCTGCTGAAGGGCGTCGATCCGGGCCGGATCAAGGCGTATCAGCGGGTGACGGCTGAAGCAATGGGAGGCTACCGTCAGCTGCTGATGAGCAATCACGCAAGCTGGAGCGGTGTCGCCTATCCTTCGGCCTCCTGGGCGGCGAAAGTATTTCCGGATGCTCCGGAGGAAGAGCGGATTAATCTGTTATGGGACGCGATATTCCGCGCGGTCCGCGCGGATGTGGAGAACCCGCTTGAAGCCTGGCAGCTGCACCTGGACGGGCTGAAGCACCGCTGCGACCAGTTGAATGAGCGCAAGTACCGCAAACTCCATTACACCGCACCGGGCACCGACTTGACTGTCGAGCTGCCTGAGGGCCATATTTGGTGCCAGGCCGGCGCGGTGAACGCACAAGGCGTTCCTTTTCTAGCGAATCTTCCGACGGAGGAGGTATTCTCGGTTCCGCACCGGGATGGGACGAATGGTACAGTCAGCAGCACCAAGCCGCTCAGCTATGCGGGAAACATCATCGACCGCTTTACCCTGACCTTTAAGGACGGCAAGGTGACGGACTATACCGCAGAGGTCGGGAACGATAAGCTGGAAGCGCTCCTGTCCATGGATGAAGGAGCAGTTTCCCTTGGCGAAGTGGCGCTGGTTCCCCACCGTTCCCCGATTTCGGAAAGCGGCATTCTGTATTACACGACCTTGTTCGACGAAAATGCCTCCTGCCATCTGGCGCTCGGCGGTTCATACGCCTTCACTCTGGAGGGCGGCACGGCTCTTGCGAAGGAGCAGCTCGCCGAGCGCGGGATGAATCAGAGCCTTATTCACGTTGATTTCATGATGGGTTCACCCGAGATGAACATTGACGGTATTACGGAGGACGGCACGGCCGAGCCGATCTTCCGGAATGGCGGATGGGCGTAATATAGTTCCGTAACTGCGATTATAGAGTCGAAGGTTAGAAGCTTCGCATAAACGGGCGTAGCCCGGTTCCCCCTCTAAAGAGAGGGCAGGAACCGGGCTATTTGCGTGCCTGCACGATCAGAAAATGAGGATTCTTCATCAGGGGTTCATTCAATCAGTCAAATTTTGTTCAATATATAGACACAAATTTGTTGATTTTAGTTCACAAAGATGTCACAATAGAGCTGTGGAAATCATAATCCCAAGGAGGCGGTTACAATGATGAAAGATCCGCATTCAAGTGAGGTCGAACACGTTAACGTCGATGAACAGGATACCAAGCCCATTTACGAGAATCGCGTTAAAGCCGCCAATGCGGTTAAATACACCGCTTATGTCATGTTGTTCCTGGGTTTCCTGTACTTTTTGGTTGCTTTTATTCTCCCGATGTTCGAATAACTGTCCTTCTCTCCACCAAACAATTCGAAACCGCTTACGGCTAATCCCGGATCTCCTTTGCGGAGCGGAGAATCAGCCGTTTTATTTTGTCTTGTTTATTTTGTTTTAGCCCATAATTTTTGAATCCATGCCGCCGCTTCCGGCGACCAGACCGATTCGATCCGGGCATTCAGCCAAGCTATGGCTTCTTCCTTGTCCCCGGCGAACGGTTCGATTCCGCTCTCCCGCATCCAATTCGCGGCTGTCTCAAACGATGTGCTGTTCCAGCCGTTTTTGTCCCCAGCGGCATTAAGCCGCGGGCGAACGCCGGAAATGACGATATCCACGGAGCCTTGCAGCTCGTTTAAGGCATTGTCGAAGGCGGTCTTTTTCTCTTTGGCTTTCATGTCCGCTTCTGAGCGAAGCTGACGCGTCTCAATGCCCTCTTTTGCCTTAATGATTTCCAGAACTGTTAGCGCTTCTCTGCCGGACAAACCGCGGTCATACCGTTCTTTCAACGAAAGGGAACTTCCCAATGCGGCGGCAAAATAGGGAAACCATTCCCTGGCGACAAGCACCGCTTTTTTCTTCATGAACTTGCCGTAAGCTGCTTTACCCTCTCCCGGAAACCGAACCCGCCACTGCCATGGATCAAGCTCCGTGTCCGTATGCCAATCTTCTTCTCTCGTTAGTCCCTTAAGTGAAGGATGCTCCGGAATAAGCGGCGCAAGCGGCAGTATTCCGATGTTTGCAATAAGTTCAGCGGCTTCGTCAAATGTAAAAGGCGCTGCCGCTTTTACTTCATGGAACATGATCGTCATCTCCTTATGCTATCTACGTTTACTCTCTGAAGCGGTCAATGCCCGCCAGAAAAGCATGAATAGTGGCGGACAGGCTGACGCTTACGTCAAGCGGAATGCCGAAGCCTCCCTTTTGTTCCAGCGATGCGAAGCCATGCAAAATACTGCGAAGTCCTCTTACGGCATGCAGTTCCCCTTCATCGCTCAGCTTGTATGGCGCAAGTACGCTGATAATCAGCTTCAGCACATATCCCGCTTCTTCGTTAAGCTCGGCGTTATTCGCATCCGGAGCTTCTAGAGTCATCTCATACAATCCGGGATGCTTTTTGGCAAATTCGGCGTAGCCCTTCCCCATCGCCAGCACCGCTTCGCTGCCGCTTAATCCCCGCGATGCTGATGACATCGCCTCATATAGCTGCTTCAGGCCATACACCGCGAGCAGCGAACGCAGTTCTGCTTGACCGTTAATATGATTATACAATGAAGGGGGACGAACACCCAGTCTGGCGGCAAGAGCGGCAAGGGTTACCCCCTCCATTCCGTATTCGTCGGCAATTTGCGCAGCTTCTATTACAATTTTATCGCGGTCAAGGCCCACTCTTGGCGACATGATTCACCCTCCGTTACTCTTATGAAATCTGTTGTTCAGCTTTGGCAATAGCGGCGCGCAGCCGCTCACCGGGTTGTTTAAGCAAATTACCATGCCCCACCGCCAGAAGCGAGGGGTTCAGCTTCTCTATTTTCACAGCGCTCTCAAGCGCGGCTTCTTTATTCCACGTTGCCATCGCCGGAAAAGGGAATAGCGGAACGACCACACTAGTTACAGCTACACTGCGGAAAGTCTGCAGCGCGTCACCCGCGATAACGGCCCCGTTCCTGCGGTCGAAAAATGACATCGAGCCTGGAGTATGCCCTGGCGTGGAAACAGCCGTCAGCGAACCGATCTCGTCGCCATCGCTAATCAATTGATCGGGAATGCTGGTTACTTTCTTGGGAACCGCGCCGCGAATCGGAGTTTCCGGCTCACCTGGCCGCAGTGAACGGTCGCCGCGCAGCAGCGCTGCGTCTCTCTCAGATATATACAGGCTCACCTGCGGGAGCCGCTTCTTCAATGCATCCACAGCTCCGACGTGATCATCATGGGCATGGGTTAGTACGATTCGGGCAAGGGGCTTGCGAAGCGATTCCGCGGTGCGGAGAATGCCTTCCAGACTGAAAGGCATACCTGCATCAATCAGGGTCAGGTCGTTGTCTTCCTCTACAATATAGCAGTTTACCGGAAATAGACGCGGCATCCAAGTCAGTTGAAGCAATTGGCCGATGCGTGTTACTCTCATTTGATCCCCTCCAAAAACTAATGGTATTAGTCATAGTTTAAACTAATACCATTAGTTAAGCAACTGTTATTTCCCCCTGCTCCGTAAAAGAAAAAAACACCGCCCTCCAAGGCAGTGTTCTTCGTCGCATCAGCCGAAACGGCCCATGATATATTCCTGAGTCATCGTATTTTCCGGATTTGTAAATACTTTTTCCGTCATTCCGTATTCAATCAGCTGGCCGAGATAAAAATAAGCCGTAAAATCGGAAATTCGCGCCGCCTGCTGCATATTATGGGTAACAATAACAATGCGCAGCTGCTCTTTCAATTCTTTAATCAGCTCTTCGACCTTTCCGGTGGAAACCGGGTCAAGCGCTGAGGCAGGCTCGTCAAGCAGCAAAATTTGCGGATTAACCGACAGCGCCCGCGCAATGCAGAGCCGCTGCTGCTGGCCGCCGGAGAGCGCCAAGGCGGATTCCTTCAGGCGGTCCTTAACTTCGTCCCACAATGCGGCGCGGCGCAGACTGCTTTCGACGATTTCATCAAGAGCTTTCTTTCCCTTAACGCCATGGTACTTCGGACCAAATGCGATATTTTCGTAGATCGATTTATAGAAAGGATTCGGCTTCTGCCAGACCATGCCGATTTTTTGTCTAAGCTTAATTACATCCGTGCCTGAAGCGTTGATATCCACTCCGTCGATCCAGATGCTTCCTTTACTGGTCGATCCGGAAATCTCATCATTCATCCGGTTCAGCGACCGCAAAAAGGTGGATTTACCGCAGCCGGAAGGCCCGATCAATGCCGTTACCGATTTCTCAGGAAACGGCAGGCTGATGCCTTTTACCGCTTCGTACGTGCCGTAGTAAATACTTAAATTTTCAGTCCGGAAATCCCTCTCTGTCTTCGCTGGCTGCAAAATATGAGGTGCTGTAAGTGTCGCTTCCATATTTTTTCTCCTCCTGACTAATTCATTCTTCGCGATGCTGTCAACTTCCGGTAGATCAATCGGCCAAAATAGCGGGCGACCAGATTAAAGATCAGGACCGTGATAACCAAAACGGCCGAAGCTCCGGCGGCAATCTCCGCCGCATCGGGCGCGAGCCCTTCGCTGTTAATCTTCCAGATATGCACGGCCAGCGTCTCCGCCGGGCGGAAAGGATTCAGCGGCGAGGACGGACTCAGCGGATTCCAGTTGCCGAAATCCAGACGAGGGCTGCTCATCCCCGCCGTGAACATCAGGGCGGCGGCTTCGCCGAATACCCGGCCGGCGGACAGGATCGTTCCCGTAATGATTGCGGGCAGCGCCACAGGGAACAGAACAGTTGTAACGATTTTCCATTTAGACAGCCCGAGTGCGAACCCGGCTTCCTTCTGCTGAGAGGGTACGCTTCGGAACGCCTGCTCGGTAATCCGCACCATCAGCGGGAGGTTGAATACGGTCAGGGCCAGCGCCCCCGAAACCAGCGAGAAGCCGAGGCCAAAAATATTAACGATCAGCAGCAGACCGAACAGACCGACGACGATCGACGGGAAGGATGATAGAACCTCAACAATGAGGCGGATAAAGCCGGTGATTCTTCCCGGTCGCGCATATTCCGCCATATAAATACCTGCTCCAATGCCCAAAGGCACGGTGATCAGCAGTGTGAGGACCAGGAGGAACAACGAGTTAAACAGCTGCGGTCCTATACCGCCGCCCGCGCGTATTTTGCGCGGAGCCGATGTGAGGAAATCCCAGCTAATATGGCTTACTCCCCGAAATAAAATATATCCTAGCAGACCGGCCAATACGGCGACGATCAACAAAGCCAAAGTTACAATAACAAAGGTGGCGATCTTGTCGGCTGTTTTTGCTTTCATTAGATCGACCTCCTTTTCTCCAGCATGCGGACAACGAACACGAATAGGAACGTCATCAGCATGAGTACAAGCGCCATACTCCACAGCGCATTATTGTGCGGCGAACCCATTGTAGTATTACCCATACCCAGCGTTATGACGCTGGTCAGCGTAGATGCTGATTCAAATAAGGATGTGGGAATGAACGGAGCATTCCCGATAACCATCTGGACCGCAAGCGCTTCGCCGAAGGCACGGGCCATGCCCAGCACTACGCCGGTCATAATAGCGGGAAGCGTCGTCGGAATGATCACGCGGGCGATGGTCTGCCAGCGGGTTGCGCCAAGCGCAAATGAGGATTCCTTCAGATTCCGGGGAAGCGTAGACAGCGCATCCACCGCCACACTGGTAATCGTTGGCAAGATCATGACCGACAGCACGAGCGCACCAGCTGCAACGCCAATGCCTTGTCCAGGAAAGACATTCCGCAGAAACGGCACGATAACGCTGAGCCCCACAAAGCCGTATACGACGGAAGGAATACCCGACAGAAGTTCAATCACCGGCTGCAGCAGCTTTTTGCCCCATCCCGGTACGATTTCGGTCATGAATAGCGCGGCGCAAATGCTTAATGGACTAGCGATCAGCGCGGCCAAGAGAGTAGTGATAAAAGAGCCCGCGATAAACGGCAGCGCTCCAAAAGACGGATGATCCCCTTCGGGAGACCAGGTAGTACCGAAAAAGAAATCTGAAATGCTTACTTTATCGATAGCAAAGGTTGAAATCCCTCTAGACGTCACAAAATACACCATGGATACTATGGAGACAATTAACAGCAGCACACAAAAGGACATGTAGGAACGTCCGACAAGGTCTTCAATATGATGTTTTTCGATACGCGATTTGCTGCTCTGTACTCGCATAGTTTCATTGTTCTGCACTCGCATTTATGCCCCTTCTCTTTAAAGTGAAAAGAGAGGCAGAAGAATTCCGCCTCCGATTCTATGAAAATTGTTGCTTTAATTGTCTAATTACTTGTTCGTTACGGTGCCAGCGACATCGCGGGAAACCTGCATCTTGTTGGCTGGGATGTAGCCAAGCTCAGTTACGTCACCGTTCTGAACTTCATCAGTCAGGAAGTAGTCAAGGAAAGCTTTGACCGTCGCATTCGGTTCACCATTCGTGTACATATGCTCATATGCCCAGACCGGATATTTTCCGCTAACTACGTTGTCCACGGAAGGTTCAACTCCGTCGTAGTTCAAGGTTTTAACCGAATCGTCAAGGTAGGACAGGGCCAAGTACCCGATCGCTCCCGGCGTTTCGCCGATCATTTTCTTAACAGTACCCGAGGAATCCTCTTGGATGGAGCCCGGAAGATCTTCCGTCTTCGTGCCGAGTGCAAATTTCTCAAATGTAGCGCGTGTTCCAGAGCTTGCCGGACGGTTAATGATTTGGATCTTCTGATCCGCGCCGCCTACTTCTTTCCAGTTCGTGATTTTACCAGTAAAAATATCAACCAGCTGCTGCTTAGTCAGAGTGTCAACTCCGGCAGCCGGATGGGAAACGGCCGCAATCGCGACAACCGCCACCTGATGGTCAACGAGCGCTTTTGCTTTTTCCGCGTCTGCATCTTTCAGCTTCTCTTCCGCGAATACGTCGGAGTTGCCGATATCCACTTGTTTCTCAGCTACCTGTGTAAGACCTGTACCGCTGCCGCCGCCTTGTACTTGAATATCTACGCCGGCATTCTTTTCCATGAATTTCTCTGCGACCTGTTCCACCAAAGGCTGAAGAGCCGTGGAGCCGGAAGCGAGAATCGAACCGCTGACTTCTGCGCCGCTTGTCTCTGTAGGCGCGCTGCTGGCTCCTGTATTTCCTTCGTTAGCCGCTGTGTTATTTCCCCCATTATTTCCGCAAGCCGAAAGTGCAAGGACACTCGTTAAAGCAAGTGCCATGATCCAGGATTTTTTAGAGCGCATTATTGTTTGTCTCCTCCTACAGTTTGTGTTAATAATTAGGCTCGTTCGCCCTGACATGTTTAATTGTAAAATCCCTTCGTTAGTTAAACCGCCTACTTATGTAAAATGAACGATAAAAAAGGAAATAGAATATGTATAATGAAATAGAATTAATCTATAATATAAAGAGAAGGTTAGCGGATATTGTCAAATCAAAGGAGCTTCCATGAATATATTAAAGCTGCAAATCGTAGTTCTTATAGAAAAATATAAAAAAGTGACGGATGTTGCCGCAGAGCTTGGGCTGAAGCAGCCCACCGTTTCTTTTCACATGAAGTCGCTGGAGAATGAACTCGGCACCCCGCTGTTCCAGAGCCGAAGCGGACGCGTGCTGCTGACTGAAGCCGGTCATGCGCTTCATCAATATGCGGTCCGTATTGTTGCGCTGGCGTCCGAAGCCGAAAGAACGGTAAAGCAGGCCGACTCCCGCTCCAAGCTAAAGCTGTCTATCGGAGCATCGGCAATTTCGGCGGCGTATCTCCTCCCGACAGCTTTGTCCGGCTTAGCGGCAGAGCATCCTGAGACCGAAATTACGGTCGCCGAGGCGCAAAATCACATCTTACGCGAGCAGCTCAGGAGCCGCAAGCTTCAGCTTGCCGTTCTGCATGGCTATGAGCAGGCGGACGAATCTTTATATATGAGTAAAATTGCCGATGATGAGACAGTGCTTATCTATGCTCCAGGGCACCCATTAGAAAGCAAGGATACCCCCGATCCGGATGAAATCTCCCGGCAGCCGTGGATTCAGCATGCCCCGGGAAGCGGCGTGCGCGAATTTGCTGACCGTTGGGCCGGGTTAAATGGTGTGCGTTTGTGGAATAGGATGGAAATCGATAGCCCAGAGGCCGTTAAGCAATTGGTTATGCAAGGAAATGCGGTCGCCGTTTTTTCCAAAATCGGTATTGCAGCGGAGATCGAGTCGGGGAGCTTGCGATATCGTCCACTTTCAGGCATTTTGCCGGAGCGAGGCGGCTTTTATCTGGCGTGGCGTAAGGATTATGCGCTAACCGATATTCAGCAGGCTTTTGCGGACAGCTTGGTCCATAATTGAGCAACCTCTTAATTATTCGGCTAAAATTCCGGCTTCTCCGCCGTCAGCACAAACGTCTTCGGAATGCCCTTATCGAATACGTCCGAGGATAGATTCGGTTCTTCGACCAGCTTGCGGATATAGAGGCCGCATTCCGCGGCTGCGGTCACAATCTCGCCGAGCGTCCATTTACGCCAGAATACGGTACCCGTAATGTCCCTGCTTTCTCCGCCACTGGGCGAATATTTGGCATAGGACACCCGTTTCTCCTCAAGCGACGTATCGAAATAATCCCCCGTTACTTTATGCTTGCGGATTTTGGCCGTCGTACCCTTTGAAGAGATCAGCTTCGTCGACACGGGATGAAAATCCCGCAAGATGAACCGCCCTCCCGGAGCAAGCAGTGAATACACCGTGTCCATAAACGGCTTGAGATCGGTAAAGTAGTGCACGATTCCCAGCTCCGCAAAGACAATATCAAACGCTCCTCGGGGAACAGTTCCCGGCAGGTTCAATACATCGGAGACGATATAGTCCAGCCGAACTCCCGCAGCTTCCGCCAACTCGGAAGCATAACGCCCATTGCCTTCCGAGAAGTCGGCTACCGACACCTCGGCACCAAGCAGACCGAGCGCCACCGCTTTTACCCCGTTCGAGCCCATCAGGTTCATCATTTTCTTGCCGCCTACTTCTCCGAAATAGGCAAGAAGCGGCTGAAGCTTGGCGGAAGGATTATTCCGCAGCTTGGCCGCAGCTTCCTCCGGCGTTCCAAACCGGCTTATCCAAGCGCTGTATGTATCCTCGTTCCACAGCTCTTCGCTGACGGAGGAGGTTACCGCCGACTCGGGTTTATTGTCATCCTTGTAACTGTCGTACATCAAGTAAAAGCTCCTTTGCTTCAAATCTCATTATGTTAGGTTCCGGTGAACTCCCGCCGGTTCAAGAAGCGCTTTCCGGCAAAGACTCAAGTTCATGCGAAGGTCTATTACCCCGCTCTGCTTCCCGGGCCTCTTTCCGGCTGCCCATATACAAATAACAAGCGAGACCGCCGAGCACGAGCAGGCCGCCGGACCACTGAAGGCCGGACAATCGCTCTCCGAGCAGCAAATAGGCCAGAATGCAGGCCCCTACCGGTTCTCCTAGAATATTCATGGAGACGGTAGTGGCGGACGTATACTGCAGCAGCCAGTTGAACAGGATATGGCCAAATACAGTCGGTACGATCGCAAGCAGCGCGAAAATACCCCATTCTCTTGGCGGATAGTCAAAGAAAGCGATGCCGGCAGCCCAATTGTACAGAGCGAACACAGCTCCGGCGCTGATGAACACAATTAGGCTGTATAGGTAAGACGGCATCCGGGCTACCAGTTTTTTGCCAATGAGCAGATGGGCGGCTACCGCCACCGTTCCGAATATAGAGAGCAGGTCGCCTTTTAGGCTGTCCGAGGACAAGCCAATGTCACCCCACCCAATAAATACGACGCCTATGATCGCTACACCAAGACCAGATATTGCGGAGACCGCGCTGCGCTCCTTGTACAGAATATAGGACCCAATCATAATGAATACGGGCTCAAGCGCCATAATCATTGTAGAGCTGGCGACGGAAGTATACTCCAGCGAGCCCATCCACAGCAAAAAATGCAGAGCCAGCATGAAGCCGGAAGCTATTAGCAGCAGCCAGTCCTTTAAACGGAGGGACAATACCGTTCCACTGTACGGACGGACAAAGGGGAACATTAAAAGCGAAGTGAACAGCAGGCGGTACATTCCCTGAATGGAAGCCGGAGCTTGGGACCATTTGATAAATATGGCGGAAAATGAGATGGCTACAATCCCGATCAGCATGAGCAGCGGTACGGGGATTGGCGGTTTTTTCGTATTCATGATGAGTTGTTCCTTTCCGGCGCGTCAAATTGATGTAGAGCACTTCTGTTAATTTAACGCATGCAGCGGAAAAAATCAGCTTTTTATTTAAAAATGATGGGTGGTTTGTTCAGCCCTCCAATGTATTCCTTCGGTCCTCACGGCTTCAGCACAACTTTGATGCAGTCCTCCTCCTTCTCGCTGAACACCTTGTAAGCATGCTCCGCGTCATCAATCGGCAGCCGGTGCGTAATGATATCGGTAGGATCGAACTTATTCTCTTTAATCATTTGATACAGCGCTGGTATATAGTGAATAACGGGAGCCTGCCCCATCTTCAGCGTAATGTTGCGTTCGAACAGATTCCCCAGCGGGAACATGTTATACGTCAATCCGTAAACGCCGGTCAACTGGATGGTGCCGAATTTCCGGACCACTTGTGTCGCGATATTAAAAGCGCTTAGCGAGCCGCCCTGAAGCTTCAGAGTCGTTTCAACAGCTTCTAGTACGGACTTTTTGGCGTCCAGACCGACGCAGTCAATGACAATATCCGCCCCGCCGCGCGTGATTTCCTTCAAATAAATTTCCAGGTCTTTCACTTCGTCAAAGTTAAAACCCTCAACATTATTTATTCGATGTGCGAGCTTAAGCCGATAAGGGACATTGTCCACAGCTATAACGCGGGAAGCCCCTTTCATCCAGGCGAACTTTTGCGTCAGCAGGCCGACAGGGCCACAGCCCAGGATAATAACGGAATCTCCGGGCTTGACGCCCGCATTCTCGACACTCCACCAGGCTGTTGGGAGGATATCTGACAGGAACAGCAGCTTCTCGTCCTCCATCTCCGCATCCTCCGGCACGACAAAAGGACCGAAGTTGCCATAAGGAACCCGCAGCAGCTCGGCTTGTCCGCCAGGATAACCACCGTATGTTTCCGAATATCCGAGATAACCGCCTGTATCCTTGGCCTCGTTAGCATGGTCACATTGGCTTTCCATATCATGCTGGCAGAAGTAGCACTGTCCGCACGCCACGTTGAAAGGAACGATAACCCGGTCGCCTTTTTTCACCTTGGTCACTTCGGGTCCGACTTCCTCGACAATTCCCATCGGCTCATGGCCAATGACGTAATTGTCATACATACCCGGGATATTCCCGTTGTAGACATGCAGGTCCGAACCACAAATAGCAGTCGACGTGATCCGGACGATAATATCATCCTTTTTTTCAAGCTTGGCGTTTACGACATCTTTGACTTCCACTTTCTTCTTGCCTTGGTAAGTAACTGCTTTCATGCTGGACTTTACTCCTTTGGAAGAATGATGTTGGACTATAACTTATGTTTTAACCCGAATAGGGGCTATCTATCCAAAGTGAGATAAAAAAACGCCAAATGGACAGACTGAATGCCCGCCCTAGTCCTATCTGGCATCTTCTTTTAATAAAGGGGCATACATCATCAATGCGGTGTTGTCGGTTATGTACTCGTCAAAGGCCGTACTGCCGTCACGGGCAATCAGCCTCCGGCAAATACTGTTGCGGCGAAGGTAACCGCCCCATGGCTCCAAAGAGATGGCATGATCGCTTTCATAAACCTCATACGTGTATAGCGGAGGTTCCGCTGCGCGCCACTCCCCATGCAGATGCGTATCGGTAAGCCACACCTTAAGCTGATATTCAGTATCCGTATCATTTCTAAGCTGAAGATCCAGGTAGTTATAAGAGCAGGTCGCCCCGCTGCCGAACGGCTGTGTTCGCTGTTCATCCGGAAAAACATCATAGCTGTGTCTGTGCCGTTCCGTCACCGTCAACGGAGAATGAAGCGTCATCCAATATATCAGGTTCGAGAGCTGGCACAGCCCTCCCCCAACGCCGGATTTGAATCCCCCGTAATACAGCACCATGCCGTCCACATAGCCCTTCCGCCGGGTGGGCTTGCCGATCCTCCGCCAATAAGAGAAGGTTTCTCCCGGTTTTATTATTAAGCCGTCGAGCTTTTGGACTGCCAGCCTGAGATTAGTAATTTTGTTGTACTGTAGCTGCATATCGACCTTTCGAAGCTTACGCAGCAGCGGGGTCGCGTGCTCGAACACTTTGCAGGGCAGAGCATCCCGGCTGAAAGTATTCGCTACTTTTTTCTTCTCCGTAAGCCATTTTACATATCTTTTCCAGATGAAATAGGGTTTACCCGCAAAAAGCCGCAAACGGGAACGCTGCTTGGGCCGTACAGCCAAATGTGTCTTCCCCATTTCAGAAGGTTACTTCGCTCGCAGGTTTCAAGGTTACGAACCGTCCTCCAAGAATCCCGTTATGATGCCGTACGATTTCTTTGCCAGTGAGCCGTCCATTATCAAACGTACTATGGGCGTCTTCCACCAGAATCGTGGAATATCCAAGGCTGAATGCCCGGCGGCATGTCGAGTCGAGACAAAATTCGCTTTGCATGCCCGCGATAATCAGATGGGTAATACCGTGACGCTGCAATTCTTCCTGAAGTCCGGTAAGGTGAAAGGCGTCCCAGGTCGGCTTCTCGATAACCTTCTCTCCAAGCAGCGGAGTCACTTTGGAGCTGATCTGCCATGTGGGTGTTCCCTTGGTGTATTCTTCATCCTCGGTATGTTGAATATAAATCACCCTCGTACCGCCCTGGCGCGCCCGATCCAGCAGCGATACGATCCGCTCCATCACACCTTCTTCGTCATACAGCTTCATTCCCGGATATGAAAACATCGCCTCCTGTACATCAATGAGAATCAGCGCAGTATGCGGATCAGCCATTTCAATTTCCTCCCCAGTTTTGTCATAACCTAAATTATAGCAGAAAAAACGAAGCGAAGTCTTTCCAGGTTACCTTATGGTAAACTGAAATTATATTGCAGCGAGGAGTTGAGATATATTCACCGGATGAAGCGGCGGCGGCCTGCCGTAAACAAACTAATCAGTGAGTCTGATACCAATTGACCGTATCGCGAATTGTCTCAATTAAAGGACGAAAATGGATGCCCAATACGCTTTCGGCTTTAGCTGAGGAGGTCTGTTTTTTATTGGTAATCGAGCGGATGCCGTTGACCGATAGCGAGAGCGCTTTGCCCGTGGCCGCAGCGTAGCGCTCCGCCGCCCATGCAGCCGCGAACAGCAGCTTTTTCGGCAGCCGCCTTGTCGGAGCAGGAATTCCTGTGGCTTCCTCCAACGCTTGCATTAATTGCAACTGGCTGACATGATGCGCGCTTATAATAAACGAATCGGATTCGCCTATCGTCTGTGCGGAAATGATCATCGCGTCAGCGACATCCCGCGGGTCTACCACATCAATGCCCGAATCGGCAATAAAGCCCGGCAACCGCCGGTCCATGAAATCCAGCACCAGCTTGCCCCCGCTCGTAGGAGCGGCGTCCCATGGGCCGATCATCCAGGACGGTTTCATTGTCACAACCGGAATCCCTAACTGCTCGGAGAACAAGGCGATCTTCTGATCGCCGATCACTTTACTTTTACCGTAATCGTTCAGAGCTTCTTCCGGGTTCATGACATCCGATTCATTGCTTGGAACGCCGTCCTCCCGCTTTCGAATGGTTGCGTTGCTGCTTGTATGGATGATCTTTCCGATCCCAAAAAGGCCAGCCTTCTCAAACAACCGCACGGTGTTCGTCACGTTGATCCGCTCAAGCTTCTCCCAGTGACTTCCCGGAGCGAAGGTTTCCCGGAAATAAGCCGCCGTGTGAAAAAGCGTATCGCAGCCCTGCAAAGAGGAGGACCATTCCTCCACTTGCTCCATATCGCCGACAATCAGCTCTGCTCCGATGTCTCCCAGCAGCTTGTCCCCTTTCTCCTTCGAGCGCACCAGAGCCTTGACTTCATGGCCTTTCGCCGTCAATTGACGGATTAAGTTAATACCCAGCATGCCTGTACTTCCGGTAACAAATGCTTTCATTGAACTCCTCCCCCTTCCGAAATGCCATAACGTTCATAGAAGCGACGCAGTATGGGTGGAGCCCACCAATTCGCCCTGCCGGCCAGCTTCATGAAGGCGGGAACCAGCACGGACCGGATCAGGGTGGCATCCACCAGCACAGCCAGGGTCATTCCGATGCCGAGCATTTTGAGAAACACGACCTCTCCCGTTGCATAAGCTGCAAAAGTAAAAGCCAGAATGGCCGCAGCCGTAGTGACAAGCGAACCGCTCTTCTGGAGCCCTCTTGCCACCGATTCGGTCAGATCGCCTGTACGGTCATACTCCTCTTTAATCCGCGATAAAATGAACACTTCATAATCCATCGACAGACCGTACGCGATGCAGAACATGAGAATCGGAATGCTTGGCTCGATTGATCCGGCTGGTGTAAAGTTAAGCAGCCCTGCCAAGTGTCCTTCCTGAAATACCCATACAAGTGTACCGAACATTATAGTAAGACTTAGGAAATTGAGCAAGGTCGCTTTAATCGGAAGCAGGATGCTGCCGCTCATGAAGAACAGAATGATAAAAGTTATGACTAGCACAAGCCCGAGCGCAACCGGCAGACGTTCGAGCAGTTCTTTACGAAAATCGGTCAAATCCGCCGGATATCCGCCGACGATAACGTCAAACGGCGCATCAGCCGACCGTATCGCATTCACCAGCTTCGGAGCATCCGCATTGATGCTGGTGCCATAGGGAATGACTGTCAGAAAGGTGCCGCCACTTGTGCCTGCAAAACGGGCATGGGTTTCATTGGGAGGTGTAATTAATCGGCCTTCGAAGAAGGACCCGGCAAGAGAATCGACCTGAATGATACCTGGAACCTCGGACAGTTGGGCGGCATAGGCGGAAATGTCATTTAACGCGCCTGCCGGATTCTTAATCTCCGGAGCCAGAACCTGAATCGCGTCCGTCTCCTCGGCCCGAAAACCGGCGGCCTTCTGATCTTCCACTATCCGGCTTGTCGCATGAGCGGGCAGCACCCGGTGATCCGGAAGGCCAAACTGTAAATTCAGAATGGGCGATCCAAGCAGCACTAGAATGAGGAGGGCCGCACCGCCGTATATTACGGGACGGCGCATAACCGTCTTCGCGCTTCGATACCACCAGTTTGTGCGGAGACCGGAATCGCCTGATGTTTTCTTTCCCGTACGCCGCGCAAGCCTGCTGCCGAGAACGGCAAAAAATGCGGGTAGAATAAGGACGGAACCGATAATCCCTGACAGGACAACCAGCACACCGGTATACGCGAAGGACTGAAGAAATGGAAAAGGAAAGACAAACAACACAGCACAGGACGCCGCAACGGTAATGCCGCTGAAAATAACAGTTCGTCCGGCGGTCTCCACTGTACGGACAGCAGAAATAAGCGCATCCTTGCCCGAGGCCAGTTCCTCCCTGAATCTGGCGATCATGAACAGCGAATAGTCAATGCCGAGCCCAAGTCCCATGACCAATGTTAAATTAAGCGCGAACGTCGATACCTCCGTGAACAAAACAATTGCGCCGAGCCCGGCCAGCGTGGCGGCCATAGCGAACAGGCCGACGCCGATGGTCAGAGCAGTCGCCCGAAAGCGCCGGTAGACAAGCAGGAGAAGAAGAAATACGCCGGGTAAAATGATCATCTCCGCCCGCACAAAATCCTGACGGGCCAGTCCAGCGGCCTGCCTGAATATTTCGTCCTGTCCGCCTACCTCGACCTTGAACAGATTGTTCTCCCGGGTAAACTTAGGAGATAATTTACCGAGCGCCGTCCGCGCCTCCGTTACCGTTCCTTTCAAGTGTGCCAGGATTAGTGCTTGCGTCCCATCCTCACTGCGCAGCGTCCGCGTCTCTCTGCGGGACCAGTATGAAGATGCTTCCTGAACCGCCTCCTCGGACGCCAATTCCTTCGTAAGCGCGAGTCCCGCTTCACGGTTCACTCGACTGTCGATGGTGCCATTCTTAACGGTCACCAGCAGCGCAAGATTGGGACTGCCGGAGCCGAACTGGCGCTCAAGGACTTGACCCGCTTTAAATGATTCGGAACCTGGTACTTCCCATCTGCTGAGCGACAGCTTTTGAGTGGTCCCCGCTCCGATAACAGCCGATGCAACAAGGGCAATTACACCTAAGATAATGACCATCCATCTAGCCCCTACAACAAAACGGCCGATCATTCCCAGCAGCGTCGGTTTTGCTTGCTGAGGCACTGCTTTACGAGTAACACTTAGATTGTTCATCCAATCTCCTCCAGTTCCTGTTTTTGTTTGATCGCTCAAACAAAACCATTAAAAAAAATTTGCATTCTATTCTCTTATTTTTGAATGCTTTGCAAATATGCGGCAAGTATTGCGGCGAACGTATCGTAAGCGCCCTCGTAATCGAAGTCTTCATCACAGAGCCGCTGCAATCCGAGGCCATCAAAAACGGACAGCAAAATGGGAGCGAGCGAACGCGAGTGTTCTTCCGGAAGACGGCTAATCCGTTCAATGAGCCTGGTCAGGTGTTCGCGCTTGCTGGCAAGCGTAGCCTTAATACTCTCTGATACCGCAGGATTTCTCAGCCCCAAAGCGTATAATTCGTAACGAAGCTTAATCCAGGACGGATTGTCCACGGCCCTGGACTGCGGCACGCTGAGCGCCGACTTCACGGCTGCCGCATTTAGCGGCCCTTCGGTGCTGCTCTGAGTAAATGAATACGATTCACAGTACTTCTCCGATTCGCGGCGGAACACTTCCGCAAACAACAAATCTTTGCTCGGAAAATAATAGCTGATCAATCCCTGCGCGACTCCGGCCACCCGTGCGATTTCTTTCGTGGAGGCTTTGTCATAACCTTTTTCAGCCAATACTTGATAGGCCGCGTCAATTATCCGCTGCTGTTTGTCGTGCTCCGTAATAAAGACCTCCTAAGACCAAGGATATTGTCCCAACTTTTTGTTTGTTTGATCAACCAAATGATAACATGTGTTCATACTCATTGCAACATACTGCAAATCATCCTAAGCCTACTCACTCTATGAATCTCTGCGAAAATAGAAAAAAGGCGCCCGCCACCATCAGGTTTCGGATCGCCCGTACATATTTATCTGGAATTTAAGCCGCTTTGCTGCTCAAATGATAGGACAAAATCTTTAGGAGGTCCTTGGTAAGAACGGGTTTCTTGATAAAATCGGTTGCCCCCGCAGCCAGGCATTTCTCCCGGTCTTCCTTCATCGTCTTGGCCGATACCGCAATAATCGGAAGATCGTGCTTCAACAGTTCTTCGCGTAAAATGGATAACGTGTCATACCCATCCAACACCGGCATCATGATGTCCAGAAGCAGGATGTCGATCCCGGGATTCTCTCTGACCCGCTGAAGGCATTCGAATCCGTTCTGGGCCGTCACCACATGCATGCTGTACTTCTCAAGCGTCTGTGTCAGCGCATAGATATTTCGCGGGTCATCATCGACTAGAAGGACTGTTTTGCCCGCCAGCAGGCCGTATTTCCCGTCCATTTGCGCCTCCTCATCATCGCCGCTGCCATCAGCTTCGCGTTCAAGCGCTGCCGCCGCCTCGAAATCGAGCATATAATCCTTCGGATCTCTTTCTTCTTTGAGATAAGGAAGATACAGCGTGAAGATGCTGCCCTCTTGCGGTTTGCTCTCGAGTGTAAGATGCCCGCCAAGGAGCTTCGAAAGCTGCTGGGAAATGGACAATCCAAGTCCCGTTCCGCCGAATTTTCGCGCGGTTGATCCATCCGCCTGCTGGAATGCTTCAAATATCAGATCACGTTTATCCGGAGATATTCCTATGCCGCTGTCGATTACGGAAAAAGCCAGCACCGGCCCCGCTGGAGCATACCCTTTGGAAGCAAAGGTGTCAACCTTGGAGATTTCGAGCTTTACTCCGCCCTCTTTCGTAAATTTAAAGGCGTTAGAGAGCAGATTGCGGAGGATTTGATGCAAACGCAATTCATCTGTATAGAAGATATCCGGTGTTCCAGCTTTTAAAACGACGCTGAACTCGAGATTTTTGGACTCAGCCGTCTTGCCGAAATACCCTTCGAATAAGGACGGGAGCTCGGTAAGATTGACGGCGCTCGTTTCAATTAGCATCTTTCCGGCCTCAACCTTGGATAAATCCAAAATATCGTTAATGATGGCCAGCAGATCACTGCCGGAGGAATGAATGACCGATGCATAGCCTACCTGTTCCTCTGTCAAGTTGCCGCTGTGGTTCTCGGACAGAATCTGCGACAGCAGCAGCATGCTGTTAAGCGGTGTCCGCAGCTCATGCGACATATTAGCCAAAAATTCGGATTTGTAGCGGGAGCTTGTCTCTAGCTCCTCGTTCATTTTTTCCAGTTCTTCAGCCGAATTCTCCGCAACCTGCTTTTGGAATTCCAGCTTGCTGTTCACGTTAATCAGTTTGTGAGTTTGGGATTGCAGCTCTTCAGACTGGTTCTGCAGCTCCTCATTCATTGTCTGGGCTTCCGCATAGAGATTTTGAATATGCATCCGGGTCATAACCGAATTCACCGATACCGCGAACGAGTCGAGCAGCTGTTCCAGCAGCTTGAAATGATCAGGCACCCATCTCATGAGTGAAGCGATCTCAACTACCGCGACGGTCCTGTTCTCAAACACAACAGGGGCGATCACCGCCTGCCGGGGCGGGGTTCTTCCGAGCCCGGAACTGATATGAATATAACCATCCGGCAGCTCTTCAAGCTTCAGAATTTTCTGATCAAGCGCGCATTGGCCCACCAGGCCCTCACCCAGCATTATTTTTTCTTTGCCTGGGCTCAAACCTTCGTTTCCGCCCGCATAGGAACTAATTCTCAGCAGAGAATCGCCATAGTGGTCTTGAGCAATGTACACCGCGCCGTACTGTATCTCAAGGATTGTCGCCAGCTTGCTCAGAAAGGTGTCGCATAAAGCGGCGGGGTCCGTTTTTTCCTGGAGCCTTACCGACATTTGGGTTAGCTGGTCGCTGAACCGCTGCTCTCTTTCCGCGTTCTCCAATAGACGGTTTGTCGCTGCAGCAAGATCGGAAATCTCGTCCTGCGTCTTTACCTCGATTCGCTTGGCCCTGTTGTTTCCGTCTGCTATATGGTTGATGGCGTCAATTACATTCTTCAGTGTCTTAACGATATTATCGGTAATCAGGATGGAAGCGGCAATGGCGACCAGCGCCACCAGGCTCCACAGAATATACATAGTAATAAGCAGTTGGTGGTTGCGGGACTTAAGATCGCTAATCCGCTTCGCCGTGCCGGCTTGTTCAAACTCACGGAAATGCTGTAACTCGCTGCGGATTTGTCCGGCTATCGCTTTGCCGGGATCGGTATGAAAAAACACGGTCACCTCATCATCACGTCCCGCTTGTTTGAGTTCAACCACATATTGGCCCGCATTGACGATCCAGGCTTCGAGATTCTTCCTGATACTTTCCAGATTTTCAACCTGAGAGGTACTACCCTTAATGAGCGCCTTCAAAGTGGAGTAATTAACCTGCCATTTCTCCAGCCCGTCGTAGTAGGGGGCAAGATAAGAGTCGTTGCCTGTAAGCGCATAGCCCCGCTGGCCGGTCTCCATGTCCAGAATATTTTTTTCAATCTGAAAGGTAAGCTCATGCACCTGCATATCATGACCGCTCAGCATGACAGTTTCCTTCTCAAGCTCAGAAATCCGTCCCTGCACAATGAGCAAAAAAAGCCCGAGCAGCAGTAAAATCATTATGTACCCAAGAGCGATTTTTCCACGGATTTTGAAATTTAGTACATTTATATTCATAAAAAAAGCACAACCTCCGTCCTGATGACAAATGTGAGCCGTTATTTTTGTACAAGTCCGGAGGCTAAATGATCTCACTGCGCTGAACGCGTTCCTTAAGCTGGCGGACACCGGCCTCAAGCCTCAGAATCGTCTCTTCGATCTCTTTCGGATCGATCCCCTGGATAACGGGCGGCGGCGCCTGCTTACTTTCCGCTTTCAATTCGCGCAGAGTAATCTGCTGCTCCTGCCATTTGTCCATTAAGTCAGCGATGGTTGCGTAGAACCGTTCATAGTCCTTAATGACACTGTCCAAAAAAGTATCTACTTCCTCCGGATCGTATCCGCGTAATTTCATACTGAACTCTTTCTCATGAATGGTTAACGCATCAAGCGCAATCCCAAGCTGGCTGAACAGCTTTCTCTGCTTGTCCAGTCTTCGCTTCATATGCTCATCCATCTAAAACTACCTCCATCGTTGACTGGTTCTCTTATAGCTTTACTTATTATATCAGGGCGGGGACAGGCTGGAAATATCATCATCCCGCCCGAGGGTTTTCAATAATTATCGGCTACCGCCTTGTTTAGTATGCCCAGACACCGGTCAAGATCGGTCTTCACCTGCTTCTTGTACAGCCTCGCTTTCTCGGCTCCATCTGGCGTGAAATGATAAAGAACGATTTCCTGAAAATCAACTTTGGGATCATTTCCTTTGAGCTGTTTGGTCCGGTATAGAATGCCCTGCTGTACCAATTCATGGAGGGCGCGGTAGATCTCGCTCTGCGGAGGATTATAGCCATGACTTTTGAAATCTCTCCGCAAATCCTCGAGCATTTGATAGCCGTAGCCGTGATGCTGTTCGACCATGGTAATGAGATACAACTTGATAAACGCCCTTTGGGCGATCATAAAAGCCATGGAAGACCTCCTCTGATCATTCTGGATATCTCTATATAATCACTGTTTATCAAATTTCACAATATGACTTTTGGATGATCTGCCCCGGACTTTTTCAAATTGGGTTTGTTGTTGGACGAGTAATGCTGATGAATAAGCTGGTATGAGCTGGAGAGGTTTTATTATGTTATTCTATTATGAATTTTTCATATGGTGAAATGTTGTCAGTAGTTGGTATGATCGAGCGTTTGCTTTTGGATGAGTTGTTTTTTTGGGTTTTCACGCAAAAAAAACCGCATTCCCTGAATTTGCATTAGTTGGGAATTACGGCCTATTTTTTATTCAAAACGCTGGGAAATCCGAATTCATCGATCAATCCGAGTAGTCTTCAGCGAGGGTTTATTCCGGAATATATCGGCTATTTGGGCATCGAGTCCGTCGTCGTCTACAAGAACCAGAATCTTGCCTTTTTCAACATAGCCCACATATTCTCGGGCTTCCTCTTCGGGTATGCCCAAGCCGACAAGTCCGCCCACCAGCCCGCCAGCGCCCGCTCCCATCGCCGCGCCGGTTAATGCTCCCGCTATCGGGCCTGCTGCGATAATCGGGCCGATGCCCGGAATGGCTAACGCGCCGATCCCGGCCAGCAGCCCGGCAATCCCTCCGGCTACTCCGCCGGTTGCTGCTCCTGTGGCGACTCCTTCCGGAGCCATTGTATCCGTCTCCTCCGTAATCATCCGCAGATCTTCGCGATCCCGTGTAATCACTGAAATATATTCATTGCGGATACCTTTGGCTTGCAATTCTTTTATCGCCTTGGTTGCCTCGGGTCCCGTATCGAAAGTACCAACAATTCTCTTTGTCACTTGAAGCCCTCCTTATTCTTAGGTGCACGTTAGTTATCTTGCCCTTCCTCAGCATTTCCAAACATGGAAAAACGGGGAAAGGAAAGCTTCAAGAGACGCCGATAAAGGTAGAATTCAGGCAAACGGCTGCTTCCGGCAATTTATTGGATCGGCCGCGTCCGATGGGTCGGTACGGCCTGAAGCGGATCTTCCGGCCAATAATGCTTGGGATATCGTCCCTTTAAATCTTTCTTAACTTCAAAATATGTGTTGTCCCAAAAGCTGGCGAGATCGGCAGTCACCTGAACCGGACGCCGAGCCGGAGACAGCAGATGAAGCAGTACGGGTACTCTTCCCGCCCCAATTCGCGGGGTCTCCCGCTGCCCGAACATCTCTTGCAGCTTCACCGCCAGCACCGGCGCGGCCGGATCGCTATAGTCAACGGCAATCCGTGAACCGCTGGGAACCGCGATATGCGTTGGAGCCTCCTGATCCAGCCGCCGTTTCCGTTCCCAGTCCAGCATGCTCT
>NZ_ASSD01000196.1 GCF_000520715.1 Paenibacillus zanthoxyli JH29 | reverse complement strand
AAGCCGCTCGACTACGGCTCGCAGCGGGACGATATATTGGCCGTTCTCAATCCGGTATTCCCCCGGCTGCAGCGAGGCTTGCAGCATTCCGGTTACCACTGCCAGCGGTTTTCCTGGCGCAAATAAGGCGGCTTCGGGGTTATATTGGCGGCAATCCAAGCTTCGTCAGGCTTTGTTCGTTTCGCGGCCCCCTTGCCCGGATGAGCCTTGAACTGAACCGGCTCGCTGCTGGCGTCCAGCGTCTTGAACACATAACCCGCTGCTTTATACTTTTTAATGATTTCCGGCAGCGCCTTTGCGCTTGCCTGATGTCCTGCTCCGTCATGAAGCAGCAGAACGACTCTGGAAGACTGGGTACCCTGAACCGAGTTCTTCAGTATTTCAGCAGCCGGAACTCCCCTCCGTGCCGAATCGCCGCTGTCCACCGTCCAGTCCGTAGCCAGGTAGCCCGCTTGCTTCATCAGATGGAAGTAGGTATCATCAAAATGTCCGTATGTTCCGCCGGGGGCGCGGACAAGCTGCGGCCGCACGCCGGTAATCTGGCGGATGATTTCCTCCGTTTTTTTGATTTGGCTCCAGAAATGTGTAAAGCCGCTGTATAAATCTTTATAATTGTGATTATAGGTATGATTACCGATGACATTTCCCTGTTCCCAGATCGCGTTTATCAGCTCAGGGCGGGTTTCGGCCTGGTCTCCGAGCACAAAAAACGTCGCCTTTACCTGCTCCCGACGCAGAATCTCAAGCACTTTGGGGGTAACGGCGCTGGGCCCGTCGTCGAAGGTGAGATAGACGTTCTTTGGCACGGCGCTTTTCTGGGTGGCCGCCGGCATGGTTTTGGCCTTGCTTACGGGGACCCTAGAGATGCGGGATCCCGGCGCCCGGCCTTCTGGAAAAGCAGGCGGCAGGCCGACGAATGGCATCGGTTGGCTGCTGCCGCGCACCGGCAAGCCAGATTGTGCTTGTCCGCTCAGAGCACCGGAGATTGCCGAATCGGATGATGCGCCGTCCCTTCCTTTGGCGGCTCCGCCGCTGTCCGCGGCATGAAGCGTCCCGGATGATTTCCCGAAAGGGAAATTTCCTGCTTCACGGTAAATCAGAGCGGCTGCGAGGACCACAGCGGCAAGCACAAGCCGGACAGCCGTATGGCGGCTGATTCCGCGCTTTTTCCGAACCATATTCTCAACCTCCAGCATTCTATTGGCTGCTACAGCCTTCTGTTGGATTATATGAGGACAGGCCGCGAATTAGACATGCCCTTCTGCTAATGAAACAGCCGGTGCCGGAAGTATGGAAAAAACTTAAAACGGCGTATGCCCATCTTTTTGGAGAGTGACATCAACTATGGAAATGCTGAATTGGATACAGGAATTATTCGGGAAGTATGGATATAACGTGCTGTTCTTCGGGCTGCTGCTGGAATTTATCGCATTGCCCTTTCCCGGGGAGACGACGATGGCTTTTGCCGGATACCTGTCCTATACGGGACAGCTCGACTTTATGATATTGATTATCGTCGCATTCTTCGGGACGACAATCGGAATGACGATCACCTATTTCATCGGCCTCAAAGCCGGAATGCCGTTTATTCAGCGGTACGGCCGGTGGTTTTTGTTCTCTCCCGCCAAGCTTGAAAAAACGCAGCGCTGGTTCGAGCGGTACGGCAGCGGGCTGATTACAATCGGTTATTTCATCCCCGGCGTGCGCCATTTTACCGGTTATTTCTCCGGCATTATCGCTCTTCCTTTCCGCAAGTTTGCCCTGTACGCCTATGGCGGCGCGCTGTTCTGGGTCATTCTGTTTCTCGGAATCGGCCGGCTGTTCGGACCCCAGTGGACGGCTGTATTCCATCTGTTTGAGGCTTATGCCCCATGGATCGTACTGGCTGCCGTCCTGGTGGCCGCGATGGTTCTCATCTACCGCTTCCGTTTCAGCCGCAGAGTTAGAGCGCTCAGCGTAGCGGTCAGGGTTAAGGAGTCCTCGGAAGAACGCTGACCTTCTGGCCCTTTCTGTCCTTTATCCATGCGTACACCCCCAGCACAACGGCAATTGTGGAAAAACAGACGCCTCCCGCAAGCCCTATCATGCGGGGCTCCGCTCTGGTTAGCAGATAACCGGCCAGCAGCATGGACAAGCCGAGCAGCGTACTA
>NZ_ASSD01000195.1 GCF_000520715.1 Paenibacillus zanthoxyli JH29 | reverse complement strand
CCGAGTCGCACCCCGTGCGGGTGCGTGGATTGAAATCAAAAGGTCAGCATGCGAGTGGGGTAACGATGCTCAAGTCGCACCCCGTGCGGGTGCGTGGATTGAAATCGTATTACGAATCGCATGAGGACCCGGATACAGGGGGTCGCACCCCGTGCGGGTGCGTGGATTGAAATGCCTGTCTACATATGATAGAGCGAGATTAAGAAAGTCGCACCCCGTGCGGGTGTGTGGATTGAAATCCATCCACAGGGGCACCAGTACCAGCCCGGGCCTCGGGTCGCACCCCGTGCGGGTGCGTGGATTGAAATAGGTTGTAGAGGACGAAGAAAACGTGACCGCTACGGGTCGCTCTCCTTACGAGAGCCTAGATCGATATTTTGTATTGGGCATTGATTCGACGATAGGCAACAAGTCGCTCCCTATGTGGGAGTATTATTTTTACTCGGCAAATCCTATCAGAACGCCGCATCCTTTTTGGCTCAAAACCGAAATTAGTGGTTGACGAATC
>NZ_ASSD01000194.1 GCF_000520715.1 Paenibacillus zanthoxyli JH29 | reverse complement strand
AGAATCAGGAACTTGACATCATACCGCTGGACTTTTGCCATCATCGCAGCCTTTAACGATTTTCCGCTTTCCTAATATATACCCTAAAGTCCCCTCTTCCGGAATACAAAATGAAAAAGACCTCCGCCCATGACGGAAGCCTGTATATAGAAACGTTTCTTCTTATGCTGGTTGCCTGCTGTGCGGATTAACGCCCCTGCTTATTCAAAGAGGACAGTCTCTTCTTTTCTTCCTCCAGCATTTCCTCCGCCAAGTCCACGCCATGCCCCTGAACCGATCCCTCTGGCGCATGCTTGATGGCCCGCTCGGCATGCTCCAGACTGTTCTCGGCTTGCTCCACGGCCTTCTCCTTCGGATGGCTCATCGCCTGGGTGACGGCGTTATGCAGTTTTTGCGCCGAATCCTGCGCCTGATCCACGGTGCTGTTCGTTCGCATACTGGACTCATAATGTCTCATAAATCATAACCCTCTCCTTCTTCTCGCATAGCTGCTATCTTTCCTTGTATAGGATGGCCTGAAGAGGATGATTATTATGTATTCGGACAGGAGAAAAATATGGATTTTGCTCTGCAACGGTTATTAGGCCAGCGCCGCAACCAGGCTTTTACCGAAGTCCCGCGCACCGTCCGGGCCGTTGCTGGTGATGATATCGTCATGCGCTACCACATTTTGCACGACATAGTCCGCGCTGTTAGCTTTCAGTTCATCAATCATAACATCCACCGGATAGCAGGTCGCCTGGCGTCCGGCAAGCAGACCCGTCTTCGCAACCGAGACAGAGCCTGCGCAGATACCAGCTACAAGAATCTTGTGCTCATAAGCCCGCTTCAAATATTGGATCAGGTTGTCGTCGCCCCACAGGTAATCGATTGTGCCGGAGCCGCCGATGACGGCCACCACATCATAGTCCGCAGCGGAAACATCGGAGTATACCACTTCGGCGTTTACTTTCCCCTGATTGTCGCCTGTGATTTCACCAGTCTTCGTGCTGGCCACCGTTACGGTGATTCCGGCGTTCTCCAGTTCCTCCTTCGGATGAAACAGTTCGTCTTCGTTGAAACGGTCCGGCGGTATTATAAGCATCGCTTTTTTACTCATTGGTAAAGGTCCCTCCCCAAGTTTATCTTTCACGAGTCACATTGTAACGCTGTCGTCTCGTCCTGTGAAGAATGCACTTTTTAGTACAGAGGTTACCAAAAGGTTACCTGCCCTCGTCTTTTATCGGCCTTAGCCCCGTGGCTTGTTTAGGCTTTTTTGCAGGCCCCTTCGAAGCTATCCGCGCTTACTTCTGTCTCGTCTCCAGCTTCAGCTCCTGTCTGATCCGTTCGATCCGCATTTTTCCCCACTCGTACATCATCTCAACAATCGGCAGAAGCGTCATTCCAAGCTCGGTCATCGAGTACTCCACCTTCGGAGGAATGTCGGGATACACCTCCCGGTGAACAATGCCGTCCTCCATCAATTCGCGAAGCTGCTGGGTTAGTATTTTATGCGAAATTTTCGGAAAAAGCTTCTGCAAATCGCTGAACCGGTGCGGTCCCTCCACGCCGAGATGCCACAAAATCACAACCTTCCATTTTCCGCTGATGATGGACAGGGTAAGCTCCTTTTCACAGTGAAAATCGCCGTTCACGATTTTTTGTCTGATTTCCTCTCTTAACGGATCGGACATTCGGCCGCTCCCTCCTTATTCCATTGGTACGCCATGCCTTTTGCGCTGGTCTGAGCCTTTAGGGCGCCTTTCGTAATTATATACCATAATCGCCAGCAGCTTAGGTGAGCGGCTTATCGTTTCTTATCCATTCAAAAGGACATCCCGAGGAATGCCCTTCTTGTACCGGGATTCGACAGCCCGGCAGCTACAATACCTGTCACGCTTTTCCGCAACCGCTTTAAAGCGCCGGTTCCCTAATAAAATATTGAGGCTGCTGAAGAAGCTTACGGCGGATGTCAATTAAACGGGGCAGCAGTTCCGTTTAAAGACATGGCAAGGCGTCCGACATCGGGGTGGATAGTAGGTGAGTGGGGGATCGATGGATTGGTTGGTGGGTCCGATGGGTTCGATCAGTTGGATTGGTTAGGGGGGCTGTAGGTCCAGTGGTTCGATGAGTTAGTGTTTCTTTGGTGGGAGGAGTTTGATTTTGGTTTGTTGATGGGTTGGCGGGTCGATAGGTAGGGGAGATGCCTGCGTCTATACATCTTTTTCCGTGGAAATTCTCCTCCCGGACCCAATTCCTGCAAAAGTCCAGGTATTTCACCTCCCCTCACCCCGGTTGGCGATATCATAAGCTCAAAACCTGCACATTCGCATCAATCACTTTTTCCTACGCGAAATTCACCTGGGTAAACCTGCAGGTTTGCAGGAAAATGCCAGCCGCCATACACCGGGCCCAGACTGAACCGATGTAGGTCAGAAAGCTGTCAGCTAGTTAGCCGCTTCGTCAGCGCTTTTCCCTCTGCGACAGGCTCCCCTACTGGACTTCCCCGTCCCATGCAGTCGTAATCTCGTCCCTTATCCCTTCCAGCAGCTGCTCTTTATCGTCCCGATAAAACAGATTGTAGGTGTCAAAAGGGATGATCCGCCCGTCGGGATGGGCGATATGCACGCAGGACTTCTTCACCGACCGCACGTCGAAATTATGCGCATCGAGAAACTGCATCACGATCACCCGGAACACATTGTCATAGCTGATCTGCTCCGGCACGGCGGCAAGCGGCAGACAGCAGAGCAGGCTCTTGAGCGACAGAGCGGAAGATACCGGTGAGTGGCCGGTGGAGAGAAGCTCGAACATTTTGCCTCGGATTTCCGGGTCCTGCTCGAACACAATCGTATTGCTGCCCCCTTCAAGCAAAATATCCGGATCGATCAGTCCGGTCAGCGGCAGCACCTCTTCGCCCAGCTTCAGCGCGTAGCCCATCGCAAGGGAATCGGGATGGCAGGGCACCGGCAAAATATCCGCCTCCCCGAACACCCCCGACCGGTCGATAATGCTGCGCCGCACCTCGCTTACCGTCAGCCGATCCTCTACTGGATCATAGCCCTCCAGCCTTCCCGCCGCCTGGATCGGCTGAATCGTCACGCCGCGCACAGCCCTTTGCTTCAACCCGTACTGGATGATCGAGCCGATCTCCCCGTCGTTCAGCCCCTTCTTGAGCGTGACGACAAGCGTCGTCGAAATATTGAATTCATTCAGATGGCGAATCGCATCCTCCCGGATGTGCCGCAAATCCGCGCCCCGCAGTTCCTTCAGCACGGACGCCTCCAGGCTGTCGAACTGAAGGTAAATCTCGAAGCCCGGCATGTACGAAGCGAGCCGCCGCGCGAACTCCCGGTCCTTGGCGATGCGGACGCCGTTCGTGTTCACCATGATATGCTTGATCGGACGGCTCTTGGCCATGTCCAGTATCTCGAAAAACTGCGGGTGCGTCGTCGGCTCGCCGCCGCTGATCTGCACAATGTCCGGCTCGCCCTCATTCTCAACGATCCGGTCCAGCATGAATTCAATCTGCTCCAGCGACCGGTAGGACGTGCGGTGCGGCGACGACTCGGCGAAGCAGATCGGACAGCTCAGGTTGCAGTGATCCGTAATCTCCAGCAGCGTCAGGCAGCTGTGCTGCTCATGATCCGGGCAGAGGCCGCAGTCATACGGGCAGCCATATTTAATCGGCGTATTCCACTGAAGCGGCATTTCCGACGGCTTGATAAACTCCCGCGTCTTTTTGTAATAAGGCACGTCTGTGGAGATCAGCACCTTTTCCGGGCCGTGAACCAGGCATCTTTTGACCATGTATATGCGTCCGTCTTCCTGGATGATCTTGGCCTCGATTTTGCGGTAGCAGACGGAGCAGATGCTGGCGGTCAGCTCATGATAGAGATACGGTCGGTTCGGCATGGGAGGACTCCTTTGCGGTTGGAATGGAATGGCTTGACTGGGGTTCTGGACTTCCACAGCTGCCCGCCCCTGCGCGCTTAAACCCTCGAATCTCTACGGAGAGCGGGAGAACGGCGGACACGCCCTCTGAACCACAGCAGCCAGGCGTAACAGGCTAGACCTGCGAGGCAGGCAAGCTGAATATTGTTAAGCCCGAGATAAGGATGGGGCGTCGGCTTGATGAAATCAATGGCAAACCGGAAGGCCAAATAACCGAACATGAACCACTGGAACATCCGCCCTGGAAGGTAAAAGATGCCAACCTGACTCCCCAAAGGCGCGCGGCTTCGCCGGTACAGCGGGATGAGCAGCAGCGCGAGCGCCAGCAGAAAGACCATTTCATACAGCTGGGTCGGATGCCGCCTGACCCCGTCGCCAAAGTCGATGCCGGTAAACCAGGTTGTCGCGGTGCCATACGTATGGTCGTCAAGGCCCGTCAGGAAACAGCCGATCCGCCCGATGAAAAGGCCCAGGATGAGCGGATACACAAAATCGTCGCCGGTCGACCGGGTCCAACCGACCCACTTCTTGGTCAGTTCGACGCCGATCAATCCGCCGAGCAGACCGCCGACGATGGTCTTCCCGCCCCAGAGGAAGTGAAGCTGCCGAAGCTGCTCCCACGTAGCTGCCGGGTCCTCCAGCCAGAACAGCAGCTTGGCGCCGAGCGCGGCGCCAAGAATGGTTCCGGCAAGAATCTGCAGGCTCATCAGCCGGGACATTTCGCTCGGACGCCGGGTCCACAGATACACCCGGAAGCCGATAAAGTGAGAGAGCGACTCGAACAGCACATGCGGATGAATCCGCCAGGAACCGAGAGCCAGGTATACGGGGAATTCCATCGGCGCGCTCCTTTGATTATGATGACAGACTGAAGATATAGGCCCCGCAGATCGCAGCCAGCAGCACCGTTAGCGCCCCGATAATCGCCAGGATGGCCACGATGACCCGGAAGACCGCGCTTCGCCCTTTGGGCTGCGGCCTAACCAGCGCCTCCGCGCAGTTCTCACGGCATCTTCCGAGATCTGCATCATAGCATTCCTCGCACAGCGGCTTGCCGCATCTGCCGCATTGATGAACCGCCTGGCGGTCCGGGTGATTCATGCAACGGAAACCGGCCATATCTTCACCTCATTTGGAATTTGGAGTTGGAGTTTGGAGTTTGCCTCTATTGTAAACGCTAACCTAGGCTTTCCGCCAGAGAAACCTTGACCCAGTATATGGCTTACGGTGACTGCTTGAAAAGTCACTGCGCCGAAAAATACCGTTCCACCTTAGCCAGCTTCTTCACCTGGTTCCCCTTCTTGCTTTCCATTGACCCAAACTCGAAGAATTTGACCTTGCGGATGCCGACAAAATGGAACAAGCCGCGCTTCATCAGCACTTTATGCGCATTGTTCAGGGTTAGCAGCGGATAGTGGGCCGGTCCTTTCATCGTGGAGATGCATACCGCGCTTTTTCCTTTGAGCAGTCCTTCGGGATAAATCTTGTTCGGCCGGTCCCGATAAGCAAAATTAGAGGCGAACATTCGGTCGATGTAACCGAGCAGAATAGCCGGTGGTCTGCCCCAATAGATCGGATAGATGAACACAAGCTGGTCGGCCCAGCGGATTTGTTCTCTGTATTTTTCCAATTCCGGGTCCTTGTGCATATCCCTTCTTCTGCGTTCTTTATTGTACACCAGCGACGGATCGAAGCTTTCCTCGTACAAATCCAGCACCTGCAATCCCCCGGAAGAAGTGTTCTGTGCAACCCCCTGCTTCACCGCGTTCAAAAAGGCGCCATTCAAACTTTCACGGTTCGGGTGGGCATAGACAATCAATGTGTTCACGATTCATCACCTCATAATTAGTTATCAAATGATAACATTTATTTTATATTTATACTATGTTATCGCCATTTAGTTGTCAAATGATAAATAGATTGCGCGTAAAAAAAATATTTGTCATAATAATTCCACATAGCGAGGTGATAACATGCCATTACCCGAATTCGCCAATAAACTCAGGACGTTCGGAACCGAGTTCTCGAAAGTGACGCGCCATCTGCTTACCGCGACCAAACCGGAAGATGTAACGCTGCTGCAATTCGAAATTTTGCATTTCCTGTACACTGAAGACTCGGTTACTTTTGGCCAGATCAGCGCCTGCACCGGCATGTCCCTGCCCAACACGAGCCGCGAAGTGAAGAAGTTAATCGAGAAGAAGCTGG
Source organism: Paenibacillus zanthoxyli JH29 (assembly GCF_000520715.1). GTDB lineage: Bacteria > Bacillota > Bacilli > Paenibacillales > Paenibacillaceae > Paenibacillus_AQ > Paenibacillus_AQ zanthoxyli. The sequence goes on along the minus strand of NZ_ASSD01000194.1, from coordinate 3,749 downwards.
TTACCAAACGGGCCGATATCAAGGATAAAAGAGTTCATTTTGTCGAGCTGTCCCCATCGGGAAAAGAATTGATGACGGCGTCATCGGCAAAGCTGGAGCGGCTGATCTCAGGGCAATATGCCCATTTGAATCCGGAGGACGTAAGTAAAGTGATGCAGGCACTAGACCTGCTGTCAGAAAAGCTGCTGGGAGAATGAGACAAAACAAAGCGCAAAAAGGCTGGGATTTCTTTCGAGAGATCCCGGCCTTTTCTATTCGGCACCGCCTTTTGTAACTTTCAAGTCACTATATGACTTCAAAGTGCGTACTTTTCAGTTATCGCCCGGCTGCGCACAATGAGGGTGTAACCATTATAGGTAAGGAGAGGATTAAATGATGAACACAAAAGCAGCGGCGCCGCGAAAAACGGCTCTTGTTGTTGGAGCTAACGGGGTGATCGGGCGCAATTTGATTGATTATCTTGCCACGCTTCCCGATTGGGATATCATCGGCGTATCGCGCCGAGGCGGAGAATCATCCGGCCGCGTTCGCTATATCGCTGCGGATTTGCTGAATCCCTCGGAAAGCCAAGAGAAATTAAGCAGCCTGACGGAGGTGACTCATATTTTCTACGCCGCCTACCAGGACCGTCCGACAGGGCGGAGCTGGTTCCGCCAAATCTCGCTATGCTCGTCAACGTAGTTGAGGCTATCGAGCCGGTTGCCGCAAGGCTCAAGCATATCAGTCTCATGCAGGGCTACAAAGTGTACGGAGCGCATCTCGGACCTTTCAAGACACCGGCCCGCGAGAGCGACGCCGATCATATGCCGCCGGAATTCAATATCGACCAACAGAAGTTTCTGGAGCATCGCCAGCAGGGAAAAGGCTGGACTTGGTCGGCGCTCCGCCCTTCCGTCGTATGCGGTTTCGCTCTCGGCAATCCAATGAATCTGGCTATGGTCATCGCCATCTATGCCTCGATGTCGAAAGAGCTGGGAATCCCCCTTCGCTTTCCCGGCAAACCGGGTGCCTACCACAGTTTATTGGAAATGACCGATGCCGGGCTGCTTGCGAAAGCAACGGTGTGGGCGGCAACTGATGAGCGCTGCGCGAATCAGGCTTTCAATATTACGAATGGGGACTTGTTCCGGTGGAACGAACTTTGGCCCAAGATCGCTGCTTACTTTGAACTGGAGACGGCCCCTCCGCTGCCGATGTCGCTGGACGTCGTGATGCAGGATAAAGAAGCGCTCTGGGAGGCCATGGTAGAGAAATACGGCTTGGAGAACAACAGCTATAGCAGCGTTTCCTCATGGCGCTTCGGCGACTTTGTGTTTTCTTGGGATTACGACTTTTTCGCTGACGGCACCAAAGCCCGCAGGGCCGGCTTTCATGAGTTTGTAGATACGGAGTCCATGTTCCTGAACATTTTTGAAGATTTCCGCCGCCGCAAGGTCATTCCATAACCTTACAGAGAAAGAAACCGGCTTTCGCACTTCATAGACCGGTCTCTTTCTCTGTTTGGACTTCGGACAAGATAATGGCTTGATCCCCGTATTTCCGTTCAACATGAGTATCGCCCCAGCGGCACATGAGATGAAGAATTTCCTTGAGGCTCCAGCCGTAGTCGGTCAGCTCATACTCGACTTTAGGCGGAACCATATTGTATGTTGTCCGCTTAACGACTTCATCCCTCTCCAGTTCCCTCAATTGCTGCGTCAGTACTTTCTGTGTGATGGCAGGCATTAGGCTCATGAACTCGCCGTTGCGTTTCTTGCCAAACGTGAGATGGAACAAGATCAGCGGCTTCCACTTGCCCCCGATTACTTCGAGCGTCGCTTCTACTGCGGTATTGTAAGTTTTCATCGGTTCCAGCATAAGTTCGAACACCTCCGCCCTTAACCTTAATTCCTGTCTATCTTTCTTAAGACATAAATAGTTGATTTTCAGCTTATTCTATCACAATTAGAAAAACCGATCATGCCAATCTAAAACCTGCCGATTCGATCTGAGTCAGCAGGTTTTTCGTTTGTCACTCTCTCCTTTTTTTGCTATTCTTAATAGAAAAATTTGGCCGAGTGACCTGCCTTCAGCGCAGGATTATGGCGCCGAGGTTCCGGCCCGGAAAGGTATAAAGAGAAAGCATCTACAAACGATATAATCCCGCCGTCACTGCAGACCCCGACTTTGGAGGGTCTGCGTATTGGTTCATTTTTAGCGCCGGCAGACTGCTCGTTACAGAATCAGCCGGCATTACCGGCATTCCGCTTGCGCAATCAGCCGAGCAGCTGCGTATTGACCCGGTGCGCACTTTGTATCTCGGGACATTTGAAGATACCCCGAGCTTCGCCGCAGAGGTCCGGTCGGACGCTGCCGAACCGGAAGGCATGGCCTTCCGCCCGCTCCGCTCACTGTATGATGAAGTGGATGAAGATCTGTTCCACCTGGCAGGCAAGGCGATCCAAATGCTCGCCTGGGATGATACGCATCAGTACTGCGGCCGGTGCGGGACGCAGACGGTGTTATCAGAGATTGAGAGATCCCGGAAATGTCCGAACTGCGGGCTGGTCAATTATCCTCGCCTGGCACCAGCGGTGATTACTGCTATTCTGAAGGATAACCAGATCCTGCTCGCCCATGCCCGGCATTTTCAGAATAATATGTACGGGCTGATTGCCGGCTTTGTCGAGCCCGGCGAGACGCTGGAGGACTGTGTGAAGCGTGAGATCATGGAGGAGGTCGGAATTAAGGTCAACAATATTCGCTATTTTGGCAGCCAGCAGTGGCCTTTTCCCCATTCCTTAATGGTTGGTTTCCTCGCTGACTACGAAAGCGGCGAAATTACGGTGGACGGCGAGGAAATTGTCCATGCCGATTGGTTCGAACCCGGCAATCTGCCCGTCATTCCGGCAAATGTCAGCATCGCACGCAAAATCATCGACTGGTACGTAGAGAACTATTCCTGAGGGTAACCCCCTCCCTCCGTCATGCATATGCTGGATAGACAAATGCCCAGGATGGAGGAACCCATAATGAACTCTCCGCTCAGTTCTCCGGCGCTGACGCTTACGGCGGATTCCAACAAGCACATCAATTACCAGCTGAATCCGTGCAATTATATTACCCAAGTGTTCGGAGCTCAGCTGCCCGTTATTCCAACAGGTTTTTTTAACGTGCATATGACGAAAGGATTTATCATTCAGCCGCATTGGCATACGAACGCTTCGGAGGTTGTGTTTGTCATCAGCGGGGAAATTATGACCTCGGTATTTAATCCTTTTACGCAGCAGCTCATGACCTACAGGCTGACCCCCGGCCAGGTTTCCGTGCTTCCCAAAGGATGGTTCCACTGGATTATCGCCTTATCGGAGCAGACGCACTTTTTAACTATTTTTGATGTTCCCACCCCTGATATCGTCTATGGCTCCGATTTCCTGAAAGCCATCCCTCCGGAAGTCCTGAACCGGGCCTACTGCGTAGATGAAGAGAATTACAAACAAGCGGTAGCTCCGCTGCAGGAATCCGTCATTTTAGGGCCGCCTCCGGGCTGCGTCTGCGGGGATGTCCCGCCGTCGGCCCAGGGAATCCAATATCCGCATCACGGCGGCCACCAAGCTGCAACTTCTTTCCCGTGTCCCTCCCACGGTCAAGTGTATCTGCACGATTATGACGGGCAGCCCTATAACCGTTATCCTTATTCGTACTAAGCACATGATCACGCCCGGCCTTGTTAGCCCTCATGTTTAGAGCAGGATCGACGTGAGTGCTTG
>NZ_ASSD01000193.1 GCF_000520715.1 Paenibacillus zanthoxyli JH29 | reverse complement strand
CCAGAACTCGTATTTCTTGGCCGGAATTAGAATATACCATATATATTTATATATTGCAATAGTATTTTTAAAATATCTAAAAACAAAACCCGAGAAAGCAGGCTTTCACTGCCCTCCCGGGTTATAAAGCTTCTAAAATATGAGGAAACGCGCTGCCTTATTCCCCTGCACGGTTACGCATATGCGGAAACAGCAGCACATCACGGATGGATGCCGAATCGGTCAGCAGCATGACCAGACGATCGACCCCAATTCCAAGGCCACCGGTTGGCGGCATGCCATATTCAAGCGCCCGGATGAAGTCCTCATCCATTTCATGCGCTTCATCATTCCCCTGCTCTTTCTCTTGAAGCTGAGCTTCAAACCGTTGGCGCTGGTCAATTGGGTCGTTCAGCTCACTGAACGCATTGGCATGCTCGCGGGCCACGATGAACAGCTCGAACCGGTCGGTAAACCGGGGATCATGATCGTTCTTTTTGGCGAGCGGCGAAATTTCGACAGGATGGCCCGTTACAAATGTAGGCTGAATCAGCGTCTCTTCGACAAACTGTTCAAAGAAAGCATTAAGAATATGACCAAAAGTCATATGCTTCTCTACCGGCACACGGTGTTCCTTAGCCAGGCGATGGGCTTCTTCGTCAGTCATATGCACCCCGAAATCGACACCAGTCACCTCTTTGACAGCATCGACCATCGATACGCGGCGCCACTCCGGAGTCAAGTCGACTTCATGGCCTTGATAGTTGATTTTTTGCGTACCGAGCACTTCCTGGGCAATATGGGCGATCAAGCTCTCGGTCAGACGCATGATATCCGTGTAATCGGCATAAGCCTCATAAAGTTCAATCATGGTGAACTCAGGGTTGTGGCGGGTGGAAATCCCCTCGTTGCGGTAGACTCGGCCGATTTCATATACTTTTTCCAGACCGCCGACGATGAGCCGCTTCAAATGCAGTTCGATCGCGATACGCATGTACAGTTCCATCTCCAGCGTGTTGTGGAAGGTAATGAACGGACGGGCCGCAGCACCGCCTGCAATGGCGTGAAGAGTCGGCGTCTCGACTTCCAAATAACCGAGCGAATCAAGATAACGACGCATCGACTGGATAATCCGCGAGCGGGTGATAAAGGTCTGCTGAACTTCAGGGTTGATGATCAAATCGACATAACGCTGGCGGTAGCGCAGCTCGACATCCTTAAGGCCATTATATTTATCAGGAAGCGGGAGCAGCGATTTGGACAGCACTTCAAGCTCGCTTACCTTAATGGTAGTCTCTCCGGTCTTCGTCTTGAAGACGGTGCCGGTCACGCCAATGATATCCCCGAGATCAAGCACGCTGAACGCCGCATATTGGACTTCCGGCACGCTGTCCTGGCGGACGTAAATTTGAATTTTTCCGCTAAGATCCTGAATGTGGGCAAAGCTCGCTTTACCCATCGTCCGTTTGGCCATGATTCGACCTGCGATGTTCACTTTAACAGCCTGCTCGTCCAGCTCTTCCTTGGTCATTCCATCATATTTGGCCAAAATATTTCCGGCGTTATGCGTACGCTGGTACTTTTTGCCGAACGGGTCGACCCCGAGCCCGCGCAGCTCGTCCAATTTGGCACGACGGATCTGCAGCAGTTCGCTAAGCTCGCTTTCCGTGGCCTCTTGATTGCTGATTTCTTCACTCATTGCGTGTCATCCCTTCAAAACAGATTTGAACCTCTTTAGACGTAAGAAGAAACGGCTGTCTCCCTATCGCTCTGACAGGTACCGTTCCTTTGAACATATAACGATAATTACATTGCGGGTCATACCCAGTATAACCGGTTGCGGCGTTCGTTCCTTCAAAAAGTTAAGCCCGCAGCTTACACTTTCTTATATCCTGAAAAAAGCTTCCCTAAGGAAGCTTTTTTCAAACGGTTCCCCGCCTGCATGATCCGGCATGGTTAATCCTGGCCGACTGCGCAGTGTGATGCGACCTTAACTGCTTAGGTCCAATCTTATTTCATTTTTATATCAATGATTTTATATTGAATAACGCCTGCGGGCACGGTAACGTCTACGACAGTACCTTTTTTCTTTCCGATAATGGCTTTGCCCACCGGGCTTTCGTTGGAAATCTTATTATTGAGCGGATCCGATTCGGCCGTGCCGACGATCGTGTACTCCATGATATCACCGAACTCCATATCTTCAACAGTAACGGTTACCCCGACGCTGACACTCTCGGTGTCAATTTCATCGCTGTTAATGATGCGGGCGTTGCGGAGCATTTTCTCCAGGGTAATGATGCGGCCTTCAATAAAAGCCTGTTCATTCTTGGCATCTTCGTACTCTGAGTTCTCGCTTATATCTCCATATCCGATAGCCACTTTGATCCGCTCGGCCACTTCGCGGCGTTTGACGGATTTGAGGTTCTCCAGTTCTTCTTCCAGACGCTTCAAACCATCCGGAGTGAGAATGACTTCTTTGTCGCTCATCTTAACCGATTCTCCTGTCGTATACATTTATTGAAAACACCATCACTATATGCGAATCCAAAGGGATAAGAACCCTTCGCTGCATTGCTTCAAAATTCGGAACGGCGAATTTATACTGTGAAATTATATGGGAACCATTACAAAATGTCAATGACAGCCTTCGTATTGCCAGGTGGTTTCAAATCGAGCACTACAGCAGGCGTTATACCGCGGAAACAGAGGCTTCAGCGCCCGCCGTATCACCTGTTTCTTCTACTGAGACACGGTCGACAAAATCATTTAAAATCCTTACCATTTCGTCACGTTTCGTTTCTTCCATAATGACATCTTTTACGCGAGCGGCGCCTTTCAGACCTTTCAAATACCAGGCCAGATGCTTGCGCATTTCGCGCACAGCCACCGCTTCGCCTTTCAAATCGACCAGCCGGTCCATATGCAAAATGGCGACCTCGATCTTTTCTTTCGGGGATGGATCGGGCAGCAGCTCTCCGGTGCTAAGGTACTGGACGGTGCGGTACAGCATCCACGGATTGCCAAGCGCGCCTCGCCCAATCATCACGCCGTCGCAGCCGGTCTGATCGAGCATGGCCCGGGCATCCTGCGGCGTCTGCACGTCACCGTTACCGATGACCGGAATGGACACGGCTTCCTTAGCCTGACGGATGTAGCTCCAATCCGCATGTCCGGTGTAGAGCTGTTCACGCGTCCGCCCGTGCACGCTGATCGCCTGGCCTCCGGCCCGTTCCACCGCGCGCGCGTTATCCACGACGTAAATATGCTCGCTGTCCCAGCCGATCCGCATTTTGACGGTAACCGGCTTGTCGACGGCGTCGACAACTGCGGAGACCATTTCGTAGATTTTGTCAGGTTCAAGCAGCCAGCGCGCTCCAGCGTCGCATTTTGTAACCTTCGGCACCGGGCAGCCCATGTTGATATCAATGATATCGGCGTTCGTTTCTTTATCGACTACCTTCGCGGCTTCCACCAGCGATTCGCGGTCGCCGCCAAAAATTTGCAGGCTGAGCGGTTTCTCCCGATCATCGACAAACAGCATTTCGCGCGTGCGCTTATTGCCGTGCACAATCGCCTTGTCGCTTACCATTTCGGCGCAGACGAGGCCCGTTCCGAACTCCTTGGCTATCAGGCGAAAGGCTGGATTGCATACGCCAGCCATTGGAGCAAGCACAACCTGATTTTTCATTTCGATGTTGCCAATTTTAAGCATACTATTCACTTCCTTTTATATTGAGGATGAGTCGGTCAATTCCTTGACCCCGACCTCCAAAACCATCGCAATTTTATCTAAAATTTGATCTTCCAAGCATCGGTTTCCCCGTTCTACCGCCCCGAGCACAGCAAGTGAAATGCCTGCACGGTCCGCAAGTTCCTGCTGTGTGTAGCCCTTTAGCTTTCGGTATGCCCGAATTCTTCTCCCCATACGCTTGTTGTCCACAACTTGATTCCTTCCCTTCCGTCTAACTTGCCTAGCGCTTTCGTCATCAACTCCAACAGGCCGGACGGTTCGTCCTTCGGCACAATATCGCGGAGCGGAAAAAGCACGAATGCGCGTTCCTGCATACGGGGATGCGGCAGAATCAAATGCGGAGTGTGAAGCACCTTGCCATCCATCCACAGCAAATCCAAATCTACCGTCCGGGGGCCGTTACGTATAGTCCTCACCCGCCCCAGCCGATCCTCAATCTCCAGCATCACTTTCAGCAGCGCTTCGGGCATCAGCGATGTGCGTACAGCCGCCGCCATATTCAAAAAATTGGGTTGGTCCGCATAACCGACAGGCTCGGTCTCATATACGCCGGAACAGCGCAAGACTTGAATATCGGCATGAGCATTGAGCAGAGTGAGGGCCTCATTTAGACTTTTTTCGCGATCCCCCAAATTGGCCCCTAAAGCAATATAAGCCTCTGACTGCTCAGAGGTGGAATGATTATTCATCGATCGGTTCTCACTTTCTCGCTCTATGCAGTTCCACGGTCACTCCCTGGAAATGAACGTCGAACGGCGGATGCGGCTTGGTCACCTTCACCGTTACCGCATTGATAATAGTATAAGTGTGAAGTACCGCAGATGCAATACGTTCACCCAAAGCTTCAATCAGCTTATAGGACTCCTGTTCGACAATATTTTTAACCAAAGCATGCGCTTCGGCGTAGTTTACGGTCTGCTGCAGATCGTCGCTTCGCCCTGCTCCGCTTAAGTCCAGCTCGAACTCCAAATCAATGTAGTAACGCTGGCCCAGCCTGCGCTCCTCTTCAAAAACGCCATGATAGCCGTAGTATTCCATGCGGTGAAGTTTCATTTTGTCCATGGGCGATGCCACCTTTCATTATTTAACGTAGGAGTAGAGCATGGCGTCGCACATCGTAACCGTCCGTTTGATCAGCCGCACATCGTGTACGCGCACAATTTGACAGCCCTGAGCGATGCCAAAAGCTACGGTTGCCGCCGTCCCTTCGACGACATCGTCAACCGGCAGGTCAAGCGCCGTGCGGATGAATCGTTTGCGCGATGTGGCGAGCAGCACCGGATAGCCGAGCTCTGTCAAAGAGTCCAGCGACATCATTACCCGCAAATTCTCATGATAGTCCTTGGCAAAACCAATGCCGGGATCAAGGATGATATGTTCCGCCCGGACTCCCGCCTGTAAAGCTAAATCGATGCTCTCGCGGAGATCGGCGATCATATCGGCCTGCAAATTGGTATAATCCCGGTCCTTGCGGTTATGCATCAAAATAATCGGACAACCCGCTTCTGCGGCGACCTTCCCCATGAGAGGATCGGCCTTGCAGCCCCAAATGTCGTTGATGATATGCGCTCCAGCGGCAATCGCCTGCTTCGCCACCTCCGCCTTATAGGTGTCGACCGATAGCGGAATTTGCGGAGCGGCGCGGTGAATCGCCTCAATAACAGGAAGGATGCGCGACAGCTCCTCGTCAGCGCTCACCGGTTCGTGACCGGGACGCGTCGACTCGCCTCCGATATCGATAATGTCGGCGCCTTCCTCCACCATCTGCAAGGCATGCCTGACCGCAGCTTCGGGTTTGTCCCATAATCCGCCATCCGAAAAGGAATCCGGTGTAACATTCAGGATGCCCATGACCAAAGTCCGCGTCCCCAAAGCAAGCTCTGTCGGACCACAAGTATATTTTCGCGTATACAGTATAGGCTTCATTACTCTACTCCCGCTCTCTGTCTGTATTTCTGTAGAAGCATGGAGGTGACGGGACCTGCCGTTCCGCTTCCGACTACCCTATGTTCATTCTCTTCCCATAGAATCGTCACTGGCACAATTTCCTGAATGGAGTTGGTCAAAAAAACTTCTTCCGCTTCCCTCAGCGTTTCCCAAGTGTACAGTCCGGTCTCCACCTCAAGACCTTCGGTCCCGGCAAGCTCCATGACCATTTCCCGGGTAATTCCCGGGAGTATGCCCGTCGACTCATCCGGTGTGAACAATCGTCCCTCTTTCACAAAAAACACATTGCTGACAATGCCTTCCGCCACTTCTCCACGCTCGGTTAACATCAGTCCTTCCGCACTACGGGCAGCGGACGGGTAGAGTGACAGTTCTCTTTTGGCCAAAATATTGTTCATATAATGTAGCGACTTGAAGCGTACCGGGCCTTCCGGCGTATTCCGGCGCAGCTTCAGCAGTTGAAGCCCTCTGCCATTTATATCTAATTCGACAGGGCGCTGCGGCAGCGCTTTGGTGAACAGCACCTGATTGGGACGGGTATAGTCTCCCGCCGGAAGGCCGAGAGCATCCTCGCCGGCGGTTACGGTGTAACGGATGTAGGCTTCTTGCAGCCCATTCCGCTTCATCAGCTCCGCGATCCATTCCGTTAGGTCAGCAGGGTTGGGCTTATAAGGAATGCCGAGCTGACGGCAGCCTTCCGCCATCCTCTCCAGATGCCGCTTGAGCAAAAACGGCCTGCCCCCGTACGTCCGGAACGTCTCGAATAAGCCGATGCCATACAAAAAGCCGTGATCCCTGACGGAAACCACGGCATCTTCGGCGTCTACGACGCCGCCATTCAATCCTATAAAATTCATACCGTCTTCCCGGCTTTTCGTTTCAGGAAATTGCGGAGCATCGTATGCCCATGATCGGTAATAATCGACTCCGGATGGAACTGCACACCCTCAATCGGATATTCCTTGTGACGGAGTCCCATAATTTCACCTTCCGCCGTTTCAGCGGTGATTTCCAGACAGTCAGGCAGACTCTCGCGCTCTACGAGCAGGGAATGATACCGGGTCGCCGTAAATGGTGATTCCAGCCCTTCAAAGACAGAATCGCCTTTATGATGAATCGGCGAGGTTTTACCATGCATCAGCCGCTCCGCACGGATGACATTGCCGCCAAATGCCTGTCCGATCGCCTGATGGCCAAGACAAACGCCGAAGATCGGGATCACGCCTTTAAAATGGTCGATCAGTTCGAGACTGATGCCCGCCTCATTCGGCGTACACGGCCCCGGAGAGATCAGGATATGATCCGGCGCCAATTTTTCAATCTCTTCGATGCTGATTTCATCGTTGCGATAAACCTTGACCTCTTCACCGAGCTCCCCTAAATACTGCACGAGATTATACGTAAAAGAGTCGTAGTTGTCGATAACCAAAATCATGTTTTTTTTGCTCCCTCCGTGCCGCCGCCAGGCTGCGATTCCCGAATCGCTTCACTGCAAAGAACCGCTTTTACGATGGCCTTGGCTTTATTATGGCATTCCCGGTATTCGCGGTATGGATCGGAGTCGATCACGATGCCCGCGCCCGTCTGAATATAGCCGGTTCCGTCCTTTACAACCAACGTTCGTATAATAATATTTAATTCCATATTGCCGCCGTAGTCAATCCAGCCCATCGAACCGGTATACGGACCGCGCCAGATAGGCTCCAATTCCTCGATGATCTCCATCGTCCTTACCTTCGGCGCACCGGTAATAGTCCCGCCTGGAAATAGGGCCGCAATCACATCGTAGGCATCCTTGCCCTCCGCTATCCGCCCGTTGACCTGGGAAACAAGGTGCATGACATGCGAGTAGCGTTCCACGGTCATGAGCTCCGGTACATTGACCGTACCATAAGCGGAGACGCGCCCGATGTCGTTGCGCTCCAGATCGACGAGCATAATATGCTCGGCCGTCTCTTTGGCGCTCCCGCGAAGCTCCGCCTCCATGGCGGCGTCCTCCGCGGGAGTCAGGCCCCGGCGCCGGGTGCCGGCGATTGGCCGTGCGCTCACTTTGTCCCCGTGCAGCTTGACCAGCAGCTCCGGCGAAGTGCTGGACAGCGCGAAGCCGGGCGAGCGCAGCAGCCCCATGTACGGGGACGGGTTGAGCCTGCGCAGCCACTCGTACACCTCTTCCGGCGAGGAATTAAGCGGCGCTTCCTGCCGCAGCGACAGGTTCACCTGGAATACATCGCCTTGGCGGATGTATTCCTGGATATTCAGCACCGCCTGCTGGAACTTCTCCTTGGTGAAGGCCGAGGTCATTCCCGGCCATTCACCGGATTCGGCCGCAGAGGGGATATCCGGAATACGGGGAATGTCCGACTCAGCTTCCTCAGCTGCTTCCGCTGCTTCGCAAATCTGACGCCACTTTTCCAGCATCTCCTTTGCTTTTTCCAACGCCTCTTCATAGAGCGCTTTAAGTTCTGCGGCAGAAACAGCGGCTGAGACGTTGGGTGGGATCGCAGGATGCAGCGCGCAGTACAACTGCTGCAGGTCGTGGTCGTAGATCCACACCTCATCCAGCCGCATCCAGAGATAATCAGGGAATCCCGGATGATCCTCCGAGGAAGAAGGCAGCCGTTCAAGTGAGCGGACCACATCATACGACAGGAAGCCGACGCAGCCCCCTGTAAACGGCGGAAGCCCGGAATCCTCAGGCCGGGGCGCTCTAAAGGGCGCCATCCATTCACGCAGCACCTCAAGCGGCGCGCCTTCCAGCCCCTCGGTCCCATCTTCGGCCGCACTGTCCGCATTTGATGCACTTCCGGCGGAAATCCGCAGTACCTCGGCATGTCTCTCCTTGCCTGTCAGCACGGATGAAGGACGAAGTCCAACGTACGTATAACGCCCGCCCTTTCCGCTCTCCAGCACCACAGAATAAGGCGATGCCACTTCCCATGCCTTTTTCCAAGAGTGCGGCAATCCGCCCGGGTCAAGCTGCGACCGTATGATCAGAGGCAGGATATTCCAGCCTTCGCCGGCCCACTGCTCCCATTCCTTCCAACCCGTGACGATCTCCAAGTTCATCCTCCTAAACGCCTCAATAGCTATTTGCCTGTCAGTATACTTTATTTTCGGCAATTTTGAAAAGTCTATCCGACAAGAAGCGCTTATTTTTGCCTGGAAAGGACGCTGGCCAAATTCAAAGAGCCTTGGGCAACCGCTTAAAGGCGGAAGTCAAAGGCTCTTGTCCGTACAATTATAATATTATTTCTATAGAAATAAGTTTAAGCTTCGTAGTTGTACAGCGGTGTGCTGAGGTAACGTTCGCCGTTACTCGGAACGATTGCAACCACGCGTTTGCCGGCGCCCAGTTCTTTGGCTACTTTGATCGCTGCAAAAATTGCGGCTCCAGAAGAAATGCCGGACAGAATACCTTCTTCCTTCGCTACACGGCGCGCTGTATCAAACGCTTCATCATTTTCAACATGAATAATTTCATCGTAAACATTTTGATTCAGAATATCAGGGATAAAGTTGGCTCCGATGCCTTGAATTTTGTGAGGTCCCGGTTTGCCTCCCGCAAGAATTGGCGAAGCCGCAGGCTCTACCGCATAAATCTTGATGTCCGGATATTTGTCTTTCAGCACTTCGCCGGCGCCTGTAATCGTTCCGCCTGTGCCAATACCCGCAATGAAAGCGTCCAGCGATCCGCCGATCGAATCGATCGCTTCGACGATTTCCGGTCCCGTCGTTTCGCGGTGAATCTTCACGTTGGCCGGATTCTTGAACTGCTCGGCAACAAAGTAGTTCGGGTTCTCAGCCAGAATGGCTTCGGCTTTCTTGACCGCGCCGTTCATTCCTTCCGACCCCGGTGTCAGAACCAATTCCGCGCCATAAGCGCGAAGCAGGTTGCGGCGCTCCAAGCTCATCGTCTCAGGCATAACGATAATGGCTTTGTATCCTTTAGCCGCCGCTACCATTGCCAGTCCGATACCCGTATTGCCGCTGGTTGCCTCAAGGATTGTATCTCCCGGTTTCAGACGGCCTTGCTTCTCGGCTTCTTCCACAATGCTGACCGCAATCCGGTCCTTAACGCTGGAGCCCGGGTTCTGGTATTCCAGCTTCACATAAATTTCCGCAGCACCTTCCGGCACGATCCGGTTCAGGCGCACAAGCGGGGTGCCTCCAATTAGTTCGGTTACATTGTTGACCACTTTAGACATGGGCAAAAACCTCCTTAGAATAATGAACGAGATGAAAGATAGCGTAACTTGTGACATCAGTCTTCAGCATTTGCCCCTTGGGTCATCAGCGGCCGCCTTAAAATTAACATGGTCATACCGGATCTGCCCGAAAGTTCAGGAAACGCCGCATGCCAAGCTGCGCGCTGCACAGCCCAGATGCAAGCTGCCGTGCTATTCCGACTAAATCAGTAGGTTTTACATTAATCTCATCTTATCAATCTTGAAGTCCCTTGTCAATATCTATTGCGGCATCATATTTGGCGCGGAGATCGCTCTCAACCTTCTGCAGCGGGGGAGCCTGCTCCAATGCAAGCTCCATGCGGACCTGCTCTCTTATTTCCCGTTCGCTCGGCATCTTCGGGACGGTTACTTTGTCCGTCCGAATCACGGCATAACCGCCATCTACCTGAAACGGACCGGCAGCAGCGCCAGGGTCCAGCTCCGCCGCTGCCTTCAGCAAATCCTGCGGCCAATAAGGATTGTCCTCCTCCACTGTACCGACCCGGCCTCCTCGAACCCTGCTGTCCTCATCAATCGAAAGCTGCTTTGCCAATTCCGCAAAATCCTCACCGTCTTCCAAACGGTTCAGCACTTTTTCCGCTTCCCTTTCGGAATTCACCTTAATAATTGACAGCTCAATCTCTTTAACCGGGTGAAGAAGACTTGGGTCCTGCTGCAAATACTCATCGATCTCCTTTTCCCCGATTACAATTCCGGCCGTTGCCACCGCTTGGAGCATAAGCCTATACCTGGTTTCTTCCCGGACTTCCTCCTTGGTCATGCCAAGCTCTGTTTCCATCTGCAAGTAATATTCTTCCTCCGAGCCGTAACCGGAAGCCGCCGTCCGCAATTCCCGGTCGACCTCCTGCTCCGAGACGGAGATGCCGAGCTTCTTGGCTTCCGTCTCCACCGCGATCCGGTTAAGCATGGCTAGCAGCACTTCATCGCCATATCTCTTTTGGAGCTCATCTCTCCACTGCCGTAGCGAGATATATTGGCCGGCCACCTTCGCTATTCTTTTTCCATCTTCGTTGTTCCCTTCCGTCCCTTTTCCCTTACGCCATTCCCATATGAGAAGAACGGAAAGAAGCAGAACCAATCCGGCCAGAACGAGAACGGATTTGCGCAAAGCGCGTTCCTGTCTTGTCATTCCCACACGATCCTATTTCGCTTGATTGAGAATTTCCTGCAGCTCCGCCTTGTTAAAAGAATAGGCTTCATTGCAGAAATGGCATACCACTTCGGCCTGACCGTCTTCCTCGATCATCTGCTCCAATTCATATGCGCCGAGGCTGAGCAGAGTCTGCTCCACTTTCTCGCGGGAGCAATGACACTGAAATCTAATTTCCATTTCGTCCAGCACTTCCGTATCGGGCAAAATGCGGCGCAGCATTTCCTCCGGCTCCATACCCTGATCCAGCAGCGCCGTAACCGAAGGAGTCGAGCTTAAGTTATGCTCAATTTCCGTAATCTCCTCATCGCTTAGGCCCGGCAGCAGCTGAATAATAAATCCGCCGGCCACCTTGACGCTGTTATCCATATCGACCAGTACACCTAGTCCTACCGCAGAGTTCGTCTGCTCGGAGACGGCAAAGTAATACGTAAAATCGTCGCCGAGCTCACCCGAAACAATCGGCACACTGCCGCGGTAGGGCTCCTTGAGACCGAGATCCTTGATGACATGGATAAAGCCATCGGTTCCGACCGCCCCCGCCACGTCCAGCTTGCCCAGACTGTTGCTCGGCAGATGAACATGAGGATTCTGGACATAGCCGCGAACCTCTCCCTCGGCGTTAGCCTCCGCGACAATCTGCCCGATCGGACCGCCGCCTTTGACCTGGATATTGATCATTTCCTTGCCTTTGAGCATGGCGCCCATCATGGCGGCAGCGGTAACCGTTCGTCCGAGCGCGGCCGTAGCCGTCGGATACGTATCATGCCTCCGCTGAAGCTCGGCAGTAAGTTCCGTCGTGCGAACCGCAAAAGCCCGTACCCTGCCATTAAGTGCCGTTCCCCGTACCAGCCGGTCTTTTTTATTTTGCATGGGTGATCAGCCCTCCTGTCATAAGTTGAATCCCGCTGTTATTGATTGCGGTCATAAATAATGCGCAGCCCCTCCAGGGTGAGCATCGAATCGATTTCATCAATGCAGTCCGTCTCGCCCGCAATTAGCGGCGCAAGTCCTCCCGTCGCGATGACCTTCAGTCTGGGAGCGTTCATCTCGGCCTTAATGCGCCTTACAATGCCTTCCACCTGTCCCGCATAGCCGAAAATAATTCCAGCCTGCATCGCATGCACGGTGTTTCGGCCGATTACTTTTTTGGGCTTCTCCAGTTCGATTCTCGGCAGCTTGGACGCCCGCTGATATAGCGCCTCGGTGGAAATGCCGATGCCCGGCACAATGGCGCCTCCAAGATAATTGGCGCTTCCGTCGATACAGTCAAATGTTGTGGCGGTTCCAAAATCGACGACGACAAGCGGACATTGATAGCGCTCAATGGCGGCCACGGCGTTCACGATACGGTCCGCGCCGACCTCCCGGGGGTTCTCGTAACGCAGATTGAGCCCGGTCTTGATTCCGGGCCCGACTACCAGCGGCTCTTTGCCGATATATTTGACACACATTTCCACGATTACATGCACAAGCGGAGGTACGACGGAAGAAATGATGACACCTTCCACATTTTTAACGGACAGACCCGACATATTAAATAAATTGTGAATCAAAATCCCGTACTCATCTGCAGTCGCTTGCCGCGCCGTGCTCAGCCGGAAATGGTGCAGGAGTTCCCGCTGCCGGTAAACCCCAAGCACAATATTCGTATTGCCGATATCCACGGCCAGCATCATGACAAAGCGCCCTCCTTCTTCTCATTCAGATCGAGACTAATATCCAAACTGGAAAAAGAATACGTGAGCCGTCCGACAGAGATGACATCGACACCCGTTTCTGCGATGCCGCGCACCGTTTCCAGTGATACATTTCCCGAAGCCTCCGTCTTCACATGCGGCGCCTTCGTCTTAATTTTGCGCACAGCCTCTGTCATTAATTCATGAGACATGTTATCGAGCATAATAATATCCGCGCCTGCGGCCAGCGCCTCCTCCACCTGTTCCAAGCTTTCCGTTTCCACTTCAATCGTCATGGTATGCGGAATGTTAGCCCGGGCTCTGCTGACGGCCTTCTGAATGCCCCCTGCGCCTTTAATATGATTATCCTTGATCATAACGGCATCGTATAAACCGAACCGGTGATTGGCGCCTCCGCCGACGCGCACTGCATACTTCTCCAGCATCCGATGTCCGGGCGTAGTCTTGCGTGTATCCACCAGCTTTGCCGGTAGTCCGTCCAGTGCCTGCACGAACGAGGCTGTCCGCGTCGCCACCCCAGAAAGCCGCTGCATTAAATTCAGCGCAAGCCGCTCTCCGGTCAAAATCGCGTGGGTGCTGCCTTCCACTTCTGCAATCACGGTTCCCTTCGCTACACGTTCGCCTTCCTTCACGAATGAGGTAAAGGACAGGCCGGGATCGACGACCTCGAACACCAGCTCCGCGACGGGAATGCCGCAGACGACGCCTTCTTCTTTTGCATGAATAATTCCTTTAGACTGATGTCCGGGCGCAATCGTCGTCAGTGTGGTCACATCGCCGGAACCGACGTCTTCCTTCAGCCAGTTCTTGATGGATTGCACCAGCTGTTCGTTATATCCGTTAAACATCATCGCTTGTCTCCTCCACTATGCCCAGTTCGCGAATCTGGAGCAAATGCTTCCGCCAATGCTCATCATCCCGCTGCGGAAAATCTTCGCGGTAATGGGCCCCTCTGCTCTCCTCGCGTGTCATCGCCGATTCCGTGATAAGCAGGCAGCAGGTCAGCATATTGGCAAATTCATATTCTTCGC
>NZ_ASSD01000192.1 GCF_000520715.1 Paenibacillus zanthoxyli JH29 | reverse complement strand
GCTTCGTCGCTATAGTGGATGCCTGATGTCTGCTTAGTAGAGAAATAGTCAATACTGCCAAGTAAGAACATTACTAGGGCGGGATGAATGATGTGGACCTCATTAAGCAGTAAGGATAACATGATTTACGAAATGTTTAAGGTAGCCCTTCAACTGGAGGAACCGTGGAAATTAATGCACGTCGAGTTCGATGACCAAGAAGATGCCTGGCATTTGTTCATCGACTTCGAACGCGGAGCAACTTTTGCTTGTCCCGTCTGCGGAGCCGAAAGTAAAGCGTATGATGCGGAAGTGAAGAAATGGCGTCATCTCGACTTCTGGAATTGGAAAACCTACATGCATGCCCGGGTACCCCGAACAAACTGCGGCAGTTGCAAGAAAGTGACGCAGG
>NZ_ASSD01000191.1 GCF_000520715.1 Paenibacillus zanthoxyli JH29 | reverse complement strand
GATAAGGTGGACGATATCGTGGCGGCGGTAGACCGGGCGGTCAAAGGCACGAAGCTTGAAAAAGCGGAGGTGGCCATGAGCGGGGTAGCAAGCACCTACAATGACCTGCAGACCATTTCCAATGCGGACTATTCACGTACGGTTATGCTGATGCTCGGCGGTATTCTCATTATTCTGGTCTTTTTGCTCCGCTCTGTCATCATGCCGGTCTATCTGATCTTGTCGCTTGTGCTGGCCTACTTTACGGCGATGGGCGTAACGGAAGCGATCTTTGTCAATCTGCTGGGATATTCCGGCATTACATGGACGACTCCGTTCTTCAGCTTCGTTATGCTGATTGCGCTTGGCGTCGATTACAGCATCTTCCTGATGGCGCGCTTTAACGAGAATCAAACGTGGGATGTCAAGGACGCCATCCTGCACGCAATGCGCAATATGGGCACCGTCATTTTGTCGGCAGTTATCATCCTCGGGGGCACCTTCGCTTCGATGTATCCTTCGGGCGTGCTGTCGATGATGCAGATTGCCACCGTCGTGCTGTCGGGACTTGTGCTGTATGCACTTCTGCTCCTGCCGTTCTTCGTGCCTGTTATGGTCAAAATGTTCGGTCGAGCCAACTGGTGGCCGTTCGGAGTGAAGGAGCTAGATGGAGCGCAAGACCGCAATATCATGATGTAATTTCGGCTTTAGCCAACCTTTCTTTTGCGCCGCCGCTAAAGCGGTGGGATTCAGCCAGCCTTCGGGCTGGCTTTTTTCGTTGCAACCCGCGTGTTCGATGTTTATCCGTGTTCGATGTGAATCCGCTACCCGGCAGCCGCATATTGACATTGGAATAAATAGGTGCAGACTATACTTAGTAATACTAAATAACTAGGTTAGCAAGGTGATGTGATGAGCGATCCGGCAAGCCAGCTTAAGAAGGGGGTTCTGGAGATCCTGGTATTGCATTTGCTAAACCGTAGAAATCTGTACGGATACCAGTTGATTAGCGAATTGGATGAAAAAAGCGACGGATATTTCAAGCTTAAGGAAGGGACCCTGTACCCCGTGCTGTACCGTCTGGAAGATTCCGGACTCGTGGAGAGCTACTGGGAGCAGGACACCGGAAAGCGCGGAGTTCGCCGCAAGTACTACCGGGTCACCGCAGCGGGTCAAGCTTGGCTCCAGGAAATGACCGGAGAGCTTGCACTGTTTTATCATTCCATTTACAAGATTATGGGAGATGAGAGGTAATGAGCCAACGTTTGAAGCTCTACGTTAGTGAAGTAATGGCGGGAATTGATGCGGACCCTACTACGAAACGAAGAATTGCGGAAGATTTGCTCACTTCATTAACGGAAAGGGCGGAGCGCAGCAGCGTCGAACGTGTGCTGGCCGAGTCGGGAGCTCCCAGGGAGATGGCTAAGGATTATATGAACGGACTGTACGGAGCTGAGGGCGGTCCGGGATATGCCGATAATCAAGCGCCTTATTATGGATTCGGTTCGGATTCCGGCGATTATTACGAATATAAATCGTCGTTGACGGTATTTGATCTGCCCTTAGTACATATTAAATTCCGCAGACGGGGCTGGTTCCTTGGAGGTGCGCCTGCGGTTGCCAAAGGAATTATTGCCATCGGCGATGTGGC
>NZ_ASSD01000190.1 GCF_000520715.1 Paenibacillus zanthoxyli JH29 | reverse complement strand
TCACCGGCAGCAAGCTTGCGCCGAAGAGCATCGGCAGCGATCAGCTGGCGGAAGGCGCAGTGGGCGGAGCGGAGCTTCAGAATGAAGCGGTGGACGGCTCGAAAATTGCCTCCTTCTCTATTCAGTCCCGCCATCTGGAGGAGGAAAGCGTACAGAGCTATCATCTTGCTCCATCATCTATTGGCGGCGAACACTTGGCGGCATCGGCTGTTCAATCGGAGCATCTGGCGGACGGCTCAGTGGAAGGCCGGCATATCGTGCCAGGCGCGGTTCAGCCGGAGCATCTGACCCCCGGTGTTATCGGCGGCGAGCATATCCGCCCCTCATCTGTGGGCGTTGGCCATCTCCTGCAGGACTCGGTTTCGTCCGTACAGCTTCAGGACGGCAGTGTTACCGCTAGTAAACTGGGTGAAGGAGCGGTCGGTTCCGAGCAT
>NZ_ASSD01000189.1 GCF_000520715.1 Paenibacillus zanthoxyli JH29 | reverse complement strand
CCGCTTCAGCAGCTTTCCCGCCGCTTTGTAGCTGCTTCTGTTCTTCTCTGAGACATGCCGCTCGACCGCGTGATGGTAGAAGGGCAGCAGCAGCTCCGGCGCATTTTTCTCTATCGGCTGAAGCTCCCGCACCCGGAAATCCGCAGGGTCCCTACCGGAGCTGAGCTGGTAATCCATCCATTCGCGCCAGCGTCCGTGAGCCAGCAGCTTCTCTTCGTAAATGCCGCCGCTTAAAGGAAGCATGTCTGCCAGAACACGCCACATTTGCGGCTCGGCGCCCGGCAAAAGCCGGACAGCCTCCTCCCAGTGCCGGGCGTAGCTGTCAAGACTGTGACGGCGATGCCCTTGCAGCAGTTCGCCAGCCTCCGTAAGCCAGTTTACAAGCCTCCGCGCCTCCCCGGCTTCCGACAGCGGCTCCCAGAAAATATCCAGCCCTTCCGGATGGAATCCCGGACGCTTAGCCGCTTCCCGTAACAGGCTTAGGGCCTCGTCGTCTTCAGACAGGCAGAAATGCATCCAGGCCCGGGCGATCAGCAGGGGCTGCCGGGAAGGGGACGCCGCCTGGTTGTCTTCTCCCTCTTCCAGCCGCCGCAGTTCTTCTCCGAAAATCGCTGTATCGTGGATTTCAGGAATAATCCATTTTCTCCACAGCAAATAATAAAGAGAAGAATAGAAGGTCTGCTCCTTTGTTTCCGCCAGCAGAGTCCGCCGGAGAACCCCGAGTGTGTCCAATATGCGGTTCCATTGCTCCGGCTCGGAGGCGGGAGATGGCTTCGTATGGAAGAAGCGCTCAATATCATCCTGAAGCTCCGTTACGGCCAAGTGGGTGTAGTATCCGAGCGAAGGCGTGAACGTCCCGGTCTTTCCGGCCACGCGGGCAGTCAGCGTTCCCAGAACGAAGAGGCGGGCATGCAAGCCGAACAGCTTGTCGAGTTCTGGGGGCAAGGGCGGCTTGATGTGAAGAATTGCCGCGAGCGCTTCATCTGCATATTGCGGGTTCCGGGTCCCTCCGGCAAGAGGGGATACACAACGGGCGAACAGTTCATGCCACTCGGCGACGTTCATGACCGGAACGAGGCGGCCTTGCTCCTTCAAGGCATCCTTGGTGCCGCGTAGAGCTTCGCTCTTAACTCCCTTGCTGCCCGGCCAGACGCCGCTTTTCTCAGCCTCGTCCGCTCTTTCCCTGCGGGCTGCTCTCCCGGCATTCCCTGCTTCACCTCCATCCGGATAGCTTTCCGCTCTATCGTCTGTGTCCGTCACGTTACTGCTTTTTGAACCGCCACCGCTGTCTGGCCCGCCATTTCCGGCAGCCAGGGTGCCGGAAGCCGAGCTGTCGTGCCGTAAGCCGCTTGGTCTGCCGGCGGCGGCATTGCCGCCCTCCGGTACGGCGCGGGCGGAGCTTATTGCCGCCCTGACCTGGGCGGACGACTTGGCGTTGGCCAGCAGTTGAACCGGCCGGCCCTGCGCTCCGGCGTAGTCCATCAGGACGGCTGCCATATGCTTGCATGGCCCGACGACGGGGCAGCTGCAGCTGCTGATTGAGAGGGCGCCGAGAATAATTTCGACGTTGTACCGGTCTTTTCCGTCTACGAAAGCCGTGACAAGTCCGGGTGAACCAGCCGTCAACTCAGACACCCGCTGCTGCTTATAATATTGGAAGCCCCGTTTAAGGGTCAGGTCGTCAAAATAATACGCCGTATCTTGGATGAGCCTGGCCCACCCGGCGTCATCAAGCGCATGTATCGATGGCATGATAGTATTCTCCTGTAAGCCTATAGTGAATTAATTATATCACTTCTGCTTCAGCGAGTCAGACCGAGTAAAAAAGACACCCGCGAAGGTGTCCCTTATTGAAATAATATCCGTCCCCGAAAATCTCTAAGCGAAGTTTTCCTTTATTTTAAATTCCATTACGTACGCAGTTTCGGCCGCTCTCTTTAGCTTTGTACAGCGCTTGGTCCGCCTGGTCGATAAGCATCTTAATTCCGCTCGTGTCCGGCGAAACGGATGAGATGCCCAAACTGATTGTGTACTTGACGCTGCCCGTTTGCTCGAGCTGGACGGGAGACGCTGAGATGCTTTTTCGCATAATTTCCGCCAGTCGGTACGCCTGCTCGGCTGCGGTACCGGGAAGCAGGATCACGAATTCCTCGCCGCCGTACCGGCCGATAATGCCGCGGGGCTGAGCCAATTCGGCGAGCCGTTTCGCCGTTTCCTGAATAACCTTGTCGCCGGCAAGATGACCGTATCGGTCATTAATGCTCTTAAAATGGTCAATGTCGACCATGATCAGCGACAAGGGCTTGTCCATGCTCAAGGACTGGGACAAGTGCCTGTTGGCCAGGCTCAGAAAATAACTGCGGTTATACACTCCCGTCAGACCGTCCGTTGAGGCCATCCGGTTAATCTCCGAGAACAGGCGGGCATTTTCAATGGAGATGCCGACCTGACCGGCAAAATCGCGGAGGATTTCTCTTTCGCTCTCAGCCAAGCTCCTGAAGGAATAGCTGTACAGAACCACCAGACCCAGCAAACGGTCGCGGTACAGGATCGGGATTCCGATACAGGTTTTGGTTCCCGGGCTGAGTTGGCCGGAGGATACACCGGGATCGGAGTGGAGCATCAGCCTTTTTTCACGGATCAACGCGCCGAAGAATGGTTCCGTCTCAAGCTCTGCAAGAAGCAGCCCATCCCACAACCCGCTGCCAACCGAGGTATTCAGTACGTACCCTTCCCCGTTCTTTAATAGAATGAAGCCGTTCTCGCAGGCGGTAACATTGGAAAGGCTGATCAGCGTGTAATGAAGAAGCTTGTCTAAATCATAGGTAGAAGTCAGCTTTTTCGTCGTTTCATGCAGATTCTTGAGCAGGCTTCCCTGTTTCTCTTCCAGCAGTTTTTCTTGCTTGATAAGGTTAAACCGGTCCGCCAGTGCTACGGATAGGAGAATGGTCTCGGCTACCGAGCCGAACCGTACAGAGTACAGCGACAGGAAGTTCAAGGGAAGCAGCTTGTAAGCGGCCAAGATATTTAGTGTGGAGCCCGCAAACAGGACCAGCCATGAAGCACTATAGAAAAAGACGGACCGCATCCGAAACCGTACAGCCGCTATCGCCGACAGGCAGAGCAAAATGCTGGCAGATGCAAGGTAGACGGCTAATTTGGTGCATAAGCCCGGCGGCATAAATATCATACTGGGCAGTGTCAGAACAAGTCCGGCTATAAAGGCGCACATCATTTTGTCCACTCGCGGCGAATATTTAGGAACCGACAGAAAGGTCCGTGAGAACGCACATGTGAACAGACAGGTCAACACAATAAAGACGGGATTGGATTTCAGTTCCCAAGCGGGATGCCCCGGCCATAAATATTGGTAGGCAAATCCGTCCCACACGGCCTGCATGACCGCAAAGGAAATGATAAAGAGCACATAATACAAATAAACCCTGTCTCTGATCGACACAAAGAGAAAACTGTTGTAAAGCGCCATTGCGAACATAATCCCGTAATACATGCCGAACAAAAGACCCGAGCGCTGTTCCTTTTCGATAAAGCTCTGTGTCTCCCACAGCTTCATCGGAAGCTGGAGATAACTGTCGGTTTGAATCTGAAAATACAGCCGCTGCCCGGATTCGGGAGGGAACGAAAGGTTGAAAATAAAATTTCGATGGTTGAAGGTTCGCTCATTGAAGGGCAGACTTCTTCCCGTTCGGGTCTGGCGCAAAAAATGGCGTTCATCGTCGAATTGATACAAGGTCACCCGGCTGAGCTGGGGTTTACTGAGTTCGAGCAGAAGCTCTCTCGTCCTGGGAGAGGCATTGAACAGATCCAGCTTGACCCAATAGACCGAACCTTTAATTGAGCCGCTGAGTCCGCTGGTTTTGTACGGCATGAATAACGAATCCATTGCTGGACTTGCAACATCCAGGATCGTGAGCTGTCCGTCTTTGTCCTCCCATATTTTCAAGTCGCCCTGAAGATCCGTATTGGTACGGAGGCTGCCGGCTCCGGCTGCTTCTTCCAGACGGGCCGAATCCGCCGTTTGGATGCAGGGCAGCATAAGCAAAGCAATGACCAGTCCGAACACGAGTAATCCAATCCGGCCTATGCGGGATTTTGAAGCAGCCGAAGGTGCGGTTGCCGAAGATGCAGTTAATGTAGCTTTCATGTTCTTCTGTCAGGTGGACGATTTGATGCCAGCGAGGTCTATTTCGATTTCTTCCCTGAATGAGCCTTTAAGCAGCGGCAGATGTCCGTCCGAGGAGAAATCGCTTGGCATAAATCCGTTGATGACGGCATTCGGATCGAGCAGGCCCATCTTGATGTATGACTCAGCAACAAGCTCGCTGCAAGTATAGTTATGCAGTTTGGACCGAATCTTGAAGATCCGGCCTTCAAGGACCTCCAGTATCATTTTCCATTCGCCGGGGTTGGGGATGCCATGCAGTTCCGTAAACAGGGTGTGCAGGCTCGAAATCATCTCTTTCGTAGATTCTTATATTTCTTCGAGAAACGGATGCCCTCCTCCTGCGAGGACGGCGCAGCCGTGTTTCTTAAGAACATATTCGACGGCATGGAACAATAATCCTGTTAGATTATAAGAAAAATGAGATTTTCATCACAGTATCCTGTCGGATCGGATCGAATTTTGCTGCCTGTGAAACTCCAGGATGAGAACGTTTTTACGCGAAACGGCTGCACCCCCGACATTTGGGCGGCACAGCCGTTCTTGTACAGGTTACAGGGCCTCGGCGATCGTCTCGGCGGAGTCCTCTCTTTTGGGAGAGAGCACCTCTTTTTTAAGGAACCAGCAGATGATGAACGTCAGAATAACAAAAACGAGCGAAATGGAGAACACATTCTGGAAGGCGTGCGCGAACACCATTTTCACTTCGGTCAGCAGCTGCGGCGAGATGCCGGGCGGGATTCCGCCCGCCGCCAGATTCTCCAATGTGCCGGGAGGCAGCTGACTGCTGAGCGGTTCAACGCCTTTGCTAATGTGGCCGGAGAGCAGGCTGCCGAACACACTGAGCCCGATGGTCGCCCCGAGCGATTGAAACAGCTGGACTGTGGATAGGGCGATGCCGCTGTGTTTTTTCTCCACCGATTCCTGAACGATCAGCGTATTTCCGCCGAACATCGCCCCCATGCCGACGCCCAGGATGACAAAGCAGACGATGATGTAAAGAACGCCGGTGTGGATACCGATTCGCGACAGCAGGAAAAAGCCGGCAATAGGCAGCGTGAAGAAAAGGATAAACAGGCTCCGGTAAGCGACGCGCGTGATCAGAGAACCGAACACAATGCTGGCCGGGATTACACCAGCCATAAACGCCAGCGACAGATAGCCGGAGGCGGTCGGTGTCAGGCCCATAACATTTTGCGAAAAGAACGGGAAGAGGGCAATCCCGCCCATAATGCCCAGCATCAGGATGAACACAAGAATGGAGAGAACGACGACGTTCCGGTTCTTGAATAAATGCATAGGAATGACGGGTTCTGCGGCTCGGCGCTCAATGTTGATGAACAGGGCGATCAGAAGGGCGGAGACCGCTAGCAGCCCGATAATAACGGGAGAGAACCACCCGTAGCCCTGATTGTCAATTAGCACGGGCGCCAGCAGCAGGGACAAGAGCGCCAGCATCAGCGTGCCGGCCCCGGCCCAGTCGATGGCCCGTTTCTCCTCGCTTCGCGATTCGTTCAGCCCCTTGCCGAGCAGGATCGCGGAGAGAATGCCGACCGGGAGATTGATCAGGAACACCCAGTGCCAGCTGAAATGTCCGACGATATAGCCGCCGAGTGTCGGACCGAGCAGCTGCGGAATAATCATCATCGGGCCGGCCAGGCTCTGGATTTTGGCGCGCTGCTCCAGCGGAAAAATCTCGCCGATAATGACGAGTGCAAGCGGCATCAGACCGCCGGCTCCCACGCCCTGGATGCCACGGCCGATAAGCAGCATCGTCATGGACTGCGCGAATCCGCTGACGATGGACCCGCCGATGAACAGCGCCATGCAGCTTAAGTACACTCGCTTGCGTCCGTACAGATCGGCCAGCTTGCCGAGAATGGGCATGAACATTGTGACAGCCAGCATATATATGCCCGCCACCCAGCCGTAGAGACTGAGGCCGTGCAGCTCGCGGATAATCGTGGGCATCGCCGTCGCGACAATCGTCTCGTCCAGCTCCGTAAAGATCAGGCCGATCATCAGCGCGGCCAGCACCAGATACTTGTTGTTGCCAAGAACGTTGGTTTTAATGGGAACTCACCTCGAATGAAAAGAATGGTCTTTGTGTGCAATGAAGCCTTTACCAAATTACAACAGGACTGTAAACGGAATTTAAACGGCTTTCCATTTCCTCATATTGCACGGAGCATTCCGCAGTCCGTCTCCCCGAATGTTCGACTTTATTATAAGCCGGGGGCGAAGCTGCCCAAACCGTCCGCAAGCCGATTCTGCGCTCGGTCTGGGGATGTATATGGGAAGAGAGCGCCTGCTCTGGCATTCAGGTTAAGTACCGATGAATATTCTTGGTCTTATTTATTTGCGGGTAACGGCTGCCTCCTCCTGTGAGAACGGCGCAGCCATCTCTTCTTGAAAAAGACACTGTCGTATTCTTGCCCTCTTATTCGGGCGGCCTGCTTCGGTGCGGCGTAATGCGTTATAATGGCGGTGTGGAGGGATGCATCATGGATCAGGCATTATTCGACCTTGTCTATCAGGCTGTCGCGCGGCGCGACCCCCGGTATGACGGGGTTTATTATACCGGAGTCAAGACTACCGGCATTGTATGCCGGCCATCCTGCCGGGCCAGAACGCCCAAGCCGGACAATGTAACGTTCTATCCATCGCTGGAGGAGGCGCTTCAGGCGGGCTTCAGGCCCTGCAAAAGATGTCGTCCCGAAGAGGGTGGTCGGCTGCGCCCGGACGCTGTTCTGGCGGCTCAGGCCGATGCCGTGATCATCGCCGAGTACGGAGAGCGGCTGACGCTAAGCGGCTTGGCCGGGCGGCTGAAGGTTAGCGCTTCCCATCTTCACCGGGTATACAAGGAAGTGACGGGCCTTACACCGGCAGCCAAGCTGGACCAAGTGCGGCTGGACAAGGCTTGCGGGCTTCTGGGCCTCAGCCGGATGCCTGTGTCCGATATAGGCAGGACGGTCGGCTTTCGCGGCGCTTCCCATTTTGCCGCCTGGTTTCATCGGCACACGGGAGCGTCGCCAACGGAATACAGAGAACGGGTTCAAGGAGGAATGGCGGATGAGCCAGAATACGATATACCGGCACACCCTTAATTTTGGGGGACGGACATGGACGCTGTGGGGCGGTGCGGATGGGCTGTGCCGCCTGTCCTTTCAGCATGATACGGAGGAAACGGCAAAGGCTTGGCTGGACCGCTACGCTCCGGGCAGCGGCGTAACTGACGATAAGCGGCCCTTTGAAGAGTGGGGAGCGATTCGCCTGCTGGAGGACTACTTTGCCGGGCGGCAGCCGGACTTTCGGGAGCTGCCCTTCGATGTTAGAGGAACGGAGTTTCAGCGGGAGGTATGGACGGCGCTTGGCGATATTCCGTATGGCGCGGTCATCACGTACGCCGAGCTGGCGGGGAGAATCGGCCGGCCGGGGGCGATGCGCGCCGTGGGCGCGGCGAACGGCCGCAACCCGCTGCCGGGGTTTTTTCCCTGCCACCGGGTCATCGGGGCGAACGGCACGCTGACCGGCTATGCCGGAGGGCTCCGGCTCAAGCAGGAACTGCTGGAACTGGAGGGAATCGCCCATGTGGCGGCGGCCGGGCATGAACGATTTGCTTTTTGAGCTGCCGCTGCCTGAGCTGTTCGATTGGGAAACGTGTCTCGACTATATGGCGCGCTCGCCGCTGGAATGTCTGTACAGGACGGACGGCGAAGGGGTCACCCGCCTGCTTCGGGCGGACGGGGCGCTGCTGCTGATCCGGCTGGCGGCGCCGGAGCCGGGGCGCTTGCGGGTGGAACTGCTGGAAGGAGAACGGCCCGGGGATGCCGGTCTGGAAGAACTGGCGCGGTATATCCGCGACTGGTTCGACCTGGACCGCGACTTGCGGCCGTTCTATAAGCTGGCGGAAGGCGATTCTCTGCTCGGGCCGCTTACGGAACGCTTTCGCGGCCTGCGCATTGTCGGCATCCCCGACTTGTTCGAGGCCCTGTGCTGGGCGATTCTCGGGCAGCAGGTCAACCTCGCCTTCGCGTACAAGCTGAAGGCGCGGCTTGCGGAGGGCTACGGCGAGTCTGTCCTGTGGTCGGGACATCGCTACCATCTGTTTCCGCCGCCAGAGCGGCTT
>NZ_ASSD01000188.1 GCF_000520715.1 Paenibacillus zanthoxyli JH29 | reverse complement strand
TGAATTGAAGAAAGGCGACAGGTTCTTATCCTACTATTACTTTAGCCCACGGCAGCGGGGGAAAGCTGACCCATCAACTGATCCAAGGGATATTTCAGAAGAACTTCCGGAACGATTGGCTGCTTGAGGGCGGCGATTCGGCAGTGCTGGAAACTCTCCCGGGACAAATGGCGTTCACCACGGATTCCTATGTGATTCACCCGCTTTTTTTCAGGGGAGGGAACATCGGGAAGCTGGCGATATGCGGGACCGTTAACGATCTGGCCGTCTGCGGTGCGATTCCCAAGTATATGAGCTGCGGCTGGATCATCGAAGAAGGGTTTCCTCTGGGGGAACTGGAGGAGATTGCGGAATCCATGGCGGCAACCGCCAGGGAAGCCGGCGTATTTATCGTAACCGGCGACACCAAGATCGTTCCGAGAGGCTGTGCTGACAAGCTGTTCCTTAACACCTCCGGAGTGGGTTTTATTCCCGAAGGTCTCCGGCTGTCTCCTGCCTTGATCCGGCCGGGGGACCAAGTGATCGTCACCGGAACGATCGGGGATCACGGAACGGCGATACTGATTGAGCGGGAACAGCTTCAGGTGGAGACTGGACTTGCCAGCGACTGTGCGCCGCTGAACGGAATGCTGGAGCGGGTAACAGCTTCAATGGGCGGTGCCGTAAGACTTATGCGGGACCCGACCCGCGGCGGCGTAGCCACTACACTGAATGAATTTACGGAGGGGCAGGACTTTGGCATCCGGCTGGAGGAACATGCGCTTCCCGTAAAAGGAGAAGTGAGCGGTCTATGCGGCATGCTGGGAATGGACCCGTTATACATAGCCAATGAGGGCAAAGCCCTTTTGATCGTCGACGGGGCCCAGGCAGACCAAGCGATGGAATTGCTGCGCAGTCACCCCTGCGGGCGGGAAGCCGCCGTAATCGGCGAAGTTGTCGCGGATCACCCGGGAAAGGTGTATATGCGCACGCTGGCCGGAGGCCACCGCATCATCGATATGCTGGTAGGCGACCAACTGCCCCGGATTTGTTAAACGGCGGATTACGCAATACCATTATGGTTCGAGACTTCAGGAATATCTGTAAAAATCAAGCGCGAGGCGCTTCTACCGGGAGAAGGTGTAATAATGAGGAGAATTTCCGCCAGTAACGGCTATGTCTACTTTCTTGTTGTATTGGCGCTGCATGTATTGGGAGGAGCCGGATATCTCACGGCTGCGGCCCATCAGCCGGAGCTGCTAGGGCTTGGCCTTTTGGCTTATACGCTCGGTCTGCGCCACGCTTTTGATGCCGATCATATTTCGGCGATTGACAATACGATCCGGAAGCTAATCGAACGGAAGAGAAACCCTATAGGCGTAGGAATGTATTTTTCCCTCGGGCACTCAACGGTCGTCTTTCTCATGGTGCTTGTGATCGCGCTCTCAATGAACAGACTTGTGCTCGACAATCAGGCGCTGCGTGAAGTCGGCGGGCTGATCGGCACGTTCGTATCCGGTTTCTTCCTGATCTTCATCGGACTGATTAATGTGTTCACGCTTGTGAAGCTATGGCGCGGTGCCCGGGGGGCGGCGAATGGAACAGACGGGGATTCCGGATTGAGTCATACGCATGGACCCAAGGGGATATTGACCCGATTGTTGACTCCTGCCCTTCGAATGATCAATAAAAGCTGGCATATGTATCCGCTCGGATTTCTGTTCGGGCTTGGCTTTGATACGGCGACGGAAGTGAGTCTGCTGGCGATAACGGCCAGTACCGCGAATAAATCGGTCTCCATTATCGGCATTCTGTCTCTGCCGCTGCTGTTTGCAGCCGGAATGAGCCTGATGGACACGATCGACGGCGCGATCATGACCAGGGCCTACCGCTGGGCATTCATTTCCTACAAGAAAAAAACGGCCTATAACCTGATCGTTACCGGTGTCTCGGTGATATCCGCGTTTTTAATCGGCGCCGTTCAGCTTGTTCACTTAGTTGAAGCAAAATGGCCGCAGCATCTCCAGTGGATCAAGAGCCTCGATATCGCCCACCTTGGCTACTTTTTGACCGGATTTCTGATATTGAGCTGGATCGTCTCGATGATCATTTGGAAAGGGATGAGAGGCAAACAGGCCGTTGACGGAATGTGAAATTTAGGGCATTCAAGCCATCGCACGATTCCCGCCAAGCGGGGATTGTGTGCTTTTTTTATCTATTAATACTTCTCCAATATCGTCTCCTTGATAATCATGCTGACGAGTTTGGCCATTTGCTCCGGGGTATGGCGGGGATCCTCCTGTATCCATTGGACAAGGATATTCCAAAAACCGCCGGCGGAAAAGGCCATGATATATTTGGCCTTTTCCGTATTGGGTCCAGGTTCTGTAAGGGGAACCACGGTCCGGTGAATCACCGGAAGGTACTGGTTATATTTTTGCAGCAGCAGATGCAATAAATCATTTTTCTCCAGCCTCGCCAGAAAATCCATGTGCTTCTCCCAGAAAGTAAAATAAACTTTGGCCACGTTATACACGGTTAAGGTTTGTTCCGCCTGCAATCGTTCGATATATTCCTCGCACAGCTTTTGTACGTATCCATTCAATATTTCATCCTTGGATTTAAAATTGCGATAAAAGGTACGTCTCGCCAGTTGAGCTTTCTCCGCTATTTCCGAGAAGTGTCACAAGTGTGACATGCTCATAAGGAGGACTAGTATGAAAACATTTTATATGATCGTCTGGCTGCTTCCGGTTATTTTTATGCTGCATGATTTTGAAGAAGTCATTATGATCAAAGCGTGGCAGCAAAGAAACAAGTCATACATCCAGGCTAGAAGGAATAGACCGGTTCCTTTTCAAATTCAGGCTTCAACAGCCTCGTTTTCTGTCGCGGTAGCCATTGAGTTTATCATATTATCGGTTATAACGATCCTTTCGTATTTGCTGGACAATTATGTTGTCTGGTATGGAGCCTTTGCAGGCTTTACCGTTCATTTAGTCTTTCATCTGTATCAGTGGGTCCGCTTTAAAAAATATGTTCCGTCCGTGTTGACCTCCGTTGTTTTTCTTCCGGTATGTTGTTATTTTCTGTATAAATCCGCTGTTTATCTTGGATATGGCGCTTCCACTCTAGTATTATCAGCTTTAATTTTTACAGTCGTTATTGCAGTGAATATAGCTGTGTTGCATAAGCTGATGGTCCGTTTTGACAGATGGCTTGATCAGTACAAGCTGACTATTAACTGATTGAGATCGCATTGCTCTTGTGAAAATGAGCGGCTTTGCGATTTTTTCTTGTCTAAAAAACCTCACACGAGAGGCCAAAAGACATCTTTTATAAAAAAAAATTTCTTCCATTTAAAATTAACTGAATTTCTCCTCGATTTGCCCCGGGAAATCGGCCTTTCTGGTCAATTGACGGCGTGGCAGGCGCAAACCCTTGATCTTATGCGGAAAATCCATGCTTGGGTCGCTTTAGAAACGTAAAATTTAATCGTTTTCATTTCGGTTTGTTTTTTACTAAAAA
Source organism: Paenibacillus zanthoxyli JH29 (assembly GCF_000520715.1). Taxonomy (GTDB): domain Bacteria; phylum Bacillota; class Bacilli; order Paenibacillales; family Paenibacillaceae; genus Paenibacillus_AQ; species Paenibacillus_AQ zanthoxyli. The sequence goes on along the minus strand of NZ_ASSD01000188.1, from coordinate 2,726 downwards.
ATGGGCTTGGAAGCGGCATGAGTAAGCGGTTTCATTTGCTGGAATTAATAATGCCTGGCTTGACGCAAATACGTATGTTTGTTACGGTTTTTACAAGCGAATGACCGCTGAACAGCATTTTTGCGAAATATTTGCTTAACGATGCGAGAGATGTTGACTAAACGGACAAAGAGGAGATGGTTGATCTTGATCAAAGGACTGATTTTCGATTTTGACGGAACGATTATCGATACGGAGACGGCTTGGTACACCGCATTTCAGGAAGCCTATAAGGAACATGATGTCGATTTGACGCTCGAACAGTATTCGACTTGCATCGGAACTAGCCTGAACAGTTTTAATCCTTACGAATACCTGATGACGGATTTGAAGCTTGACATTGACAAAGCTGAATTCAGAAAGGCTGTCCGGCAAAGGCACAGCGAGCTGATGGAACTTCAAGCGGTACGTCCAGGCATTCAGCATTATCTGGATTCGGCCAAAGCCGCCGGACTGAAGATTGGGCTTGCCACCAGCTCGGATAGAAATTGGATTGACAAGTATATGGACCAGCTCGGCATCCGCGAATATTTCGATTGCATTTGTACCGCGGACGATGTCGAGAATGTAAAACCCGATCCGGAATTGTACCTGCAGGCACTGTCCTGTCTAGGGTTGAAGCCTGAAGAGGCTGTAGCTATTGAGGATTCGCCGAACGGCTCCAAAGCGGCGGCGGCGGCCGGCCTTGATTGTGTCGTGATTCCGAACGAAATCACAAGTTATCTTAAATTTAAAGCTCCGCATCACAAAATAGAGAGTCTATCACACCTCGATTTCGACCATGTGCTTACCCGCCGCTGTTTCCAAGATATGAATCTCCAGATTGAAGCCCGCTGACGTTCACTTCTTTCCGACTGACCAAGGTTCAGAGAGGAACAGGTGTACATCCTAAATTCAGACTTTCATAGTTCCTGTTCCACTCACCAGTATACTAAATTGACTAAGGGGGACGCCATTGTGAAAGCCGTACATTTTGGAGCGGGTAATATTGGCAGAGGGTTTATCGGCCCCGTCTTGTCTCGCTCCGGTTATAATGTTTGTTTCGTCGGACGCAATAAGAGAAAGATTGCCGAACTGCAAAAGAGGGGACAATATCCGGTCACCCTGGCCAACGAGAACCGGGATAAATTTATTGTGGATAATGTAACAGCCATTAATTTGAATGATACCGAGAAGGTGGCGGAAGCGATTGCCGATGCGGAACTTGTAACGACTGCCGTCGGAGTCTCCGCGCTGAAGGATATTGCGGGAACGATAGCCCGCGGCATCGAGCTGCGGCTGAACCAAAGCACCCCCCAGCCCTTGCATATTATCGCCTGCGAGAATGGGATCGGGGGAAGCCAGCGGTTAAGAAAATCCGTATATCGGCATTTGCGGCCGGACGTGATCAAGCGCGCCGAACGTATTGTGGCATTTCCGAATACGATGGTCGACCGTATTGTGCCCGTCCAAAAGCACGCCGATCCGCTGGCAGTCATGGTTGAACCTTTCAGCGAGTGGATTGTCCCCAGGAGCGGGATGATCGGCGATTATAATGAGATCGAAGGGGTACGTTACGTCGATAAACTCGAACCGTATCTGGAACGGAAGCTGTTCACCGTTAACACAGGTCATTGCAGCGCCGCTTATTTCGGATATCTTGAAGGCTATACGTCGCTTCAGGATGCGATGTCTGATCCGGGTATCCGTTCCCGGGTATACGGCGTTCTGCAAGAAACGGGGGCGATGCTGGTACACTTATACGGATTCGACCTGGCGCAGCACGAGAAGTACATCAAGAAAATGATGGACCGCTTCGCAAACCGTAATTTCAATGATAAGGTCTCGCGAGTGGCCAGATCTCCGCTCCGCAAGCTTTCCCCGAATGAACGGCTTGTACGGCCTGCGATGAAGGCGCATGAGCTTGGATTCGAAACTTCTCATCTGGTCTCGGCTATTGCCTCCGCGCTGCTCTATGAGAATAATGATGATCCGGAGGCGGTAAATCTTCAAATAGCTATTCGGAGTTCGGGGATTGAGAAGGTTGTGTCCGATGAATTGGGCATTCCGGCCGAACATCCGCTGCACAGCCGCATTGTGGAGGAATATTTCAACACCTGTGTAAAATACCAGCACAAGGCCGGCTTGGACTTTAAGGCGATTGCTGGTTCCATAGACCCTTCGGCTGTATCCGATAACCCGTAATTGCGGCTTGCCGCAAGGTTTGAGAATATCGCAAGACAAAAGAGACCGCATATTTGTGGTCTCTTTTGTCTGAGTGCGTATTGCAGTGCTTGCCTGTGTACTCTTAAGTCTTCATTGATTCTTCCGTATTTGTCTTGAAAGTTTATTTACCAATGGCTCATAGCGCTTAATTAGTTCTGCTTCAGCATGCTTGTCACCATTTTGCGCCATTAGAATTAATAGGATGACTCATCAAAACTTTGAAGGCAAGCCAAGTCGCGATAAAGTTTTTTGAAAAAGTCTCTGCTTGCATGCCTTAGACATGCTTTAATATAACTATTAAATCCCTTTTCAATTTCTTCAGAAATTTTATCTTAATAAGCCGCAGAAGACTTCTTCCTCTATAGGGATGAGAAGAATCGGTGGTAATTTTGCTTCAAAGCGAACATGTGTTCTATAATGGAAAAATCCTACACGAAAGGAGGCTATGTGGCATGTTGGTACATAAAGCTTACAAATATCGC
>NZ_ASSD01000187.1 GCF_000520715.1 Paenibacillus zanthoxyli JH29 | reverse complement strand
AAGCCGCTCATCTTGAGGCTCCCAGATCCTTGCCCATATCGAGCGTATACAGCCATTCGACCGTATCTCCCGGCTTCAGCTTGTAAGCCCCGGCGCTCTCGCTCGGGAACTTGCCGTTCACGCAGTACATCCAGCCGCTCTCCGCGCCCTTGTCCATCTCATACAGATTGTCGATACCTTCCACGTAACCGGCCGCGCTTGCGCCTCGGTATTCCATCTGGATTTTGTGCTGCCGGGTGACCCGCTTCAGCACATCCAGCGCGCTGTCGCCCTCCTCTACCTCTACCGAGGTGGGGGGCAGAATGGTCCCAAGCTCGTCGTCGCCGACAATGGACATGGTGACGGCGGCGGCTTGCTCGGCGGCAGGCCGGTCGCCGCCGG
>NZ_ASSD01000186.1 GCF_000520715.1 Paenibacillus zanthoxyli JH29 | reverse complement strand
TCCCGCCGCTTCACCGGCTGCGTCTGCATCCTCAGCCTACGCCGATTATCCGAACCGTCCTATCGAATATGTGGTGCCATTCTCTGCCGGAGGCGGCGTGGATTTGGTGGCCCGAACGGTCGCGGAAGGGCTCAGCAAGGAATGGGGGCAGCCGATTGAAATTGTCAACAAGCCCGGAGCGGGCGGCGCCACCGGCGCGCAGTACGCGCTCAAACAGGCTTCTAATGACGGCTACACGGTGCTTGCGGATAATGTGGCGAGCACGACCATGCTCCAAGCTGGATCGGCCGCGGCGCCGGTTCTCTTGAGCGACCATGAATTCGCGGCTCGCGTCGTGACAGACGCTCCCGTCTTTGTGGTCGCCGCCGACGCGCCGTGGAAGGACTTCCGCGAATTTTCGGACTGGGCGAAGGCCAACCCCGAGAAGCTGACCTGGACAAGCGTCGGGCCTGCCGGCTTTTCTACATTTGCCGTAGCCGAATGGTTGAAAGCGATCGGGGCCGATTTCTCTAAGACCCGGATGGTCGCCACCAAAGGCGCGTCCGAGTCCCTGCCTCTTGTCGCCGGAGGCAATGCGGTCCTGGCCGTGCATACCGTCAATGAGACGTCCACCCTGGTCAAGGCGGGCAAGCTGAAGGTGCTGGCCGTCCTGTCTTCCGAACGCAGCCCGTATTATCCCGATGTGCCCACAACGGCGGAGCAGGGAGTGAAGGATTTGTCCGTCTCCTGGTGGACGGGCATGAGCTTCCCGAAAGGAACGCCGCAGGAGATTGTCAAGAAGTGGGAGGACGGAGTATCTAAGCTGTCGCAGGACCCCGACTTTATTGAGAAGCTCAAGAAACTGCAGCTTGACCCGAATGTACTGACGGGGCAGGAGTTTACGGATTTCGTGAATAAGGAAGCGGAGTATTACACAGGTCTGGCCACCGAGACGGGAATCCGCAAGTAATTCTCAATACGAAATGGGCCATCATGGGACCTGATTCGCAAGTAACGACGGGAATACGTAAGCAAATCGCAAATTTAGATTCGGAGGGAAGAATATGCATCATTTTTTGATTCATAAGCAGGGAGATCAGGTTGGCGTCGCAACGACGGATATTACCGCTGGGCAGCAGGTCGTCGGGGTCTTTATGGATGACGATTCGGAAATAACCGTGACAAGCCTTCAGGCTGTTCCGCTGGGGCACAAAATTTCCATCGGCGTTCTTGAAAAAGGCGGCAAAGTCATCGAATACGGCATTCCCATCGGCATTGCGCCGGAGGGGCTGACCGAAGGGGAATACGTTCATACGCACAATATTAAATCGGCGAGGTGGTAACGATGGGACAATTATTTGGATATCGCAGAGAAAACGGTAAGGTGGGCATTCGTAATCATGTCATTATTTTACCGGTTGACGACATTTCGAACGCGGCCTGCGAGGCGGTGGCGAAGGTCGTCTCCGGCACGCTGGCTCTGCCCCATGCTTACGGGCGGCTGCAGTACGGAGAGGATTTGGAGCTGCACTTCCGCACCATGATCGGAACAGGCAGCAATCCAAACGTCGCGGCGGTCATCGTGATCGGCATTGAACCCAATTGGACGAAGATCATCACGGACGGCATCGCCGCCACAGGCAAACCGGTGGCCGGATTCTCCATCGAAGGCTTGGGCGATCTGGAAGTAATTCGGCGGGCATCCTGGAAAGCCAAGGAATTCGTGCAGTGGGCTACAGAGCTTCAGCGGGAGCCCATATCTCTCTCGGAGCTTACCGTAAGCATCAAGTGCGGAGAATCGGATACGACAACGGGGCTGGCCTCCTGCCCGACGGTCGGCGAAACGGTTGATTATTTGATCGATCAGGGGGCGACCGTGTTTTTCGGGGAGACTTCCGAGCTTACGGGCGGAGAGCATCTGATCGCGGACCGGATGGCGACGGAAGAACTGCGCGAACAATTCCAGCGCACCTATGACCGTTATGTCTCCGGATTCGCTTCCCAGGGCGTGGACCTGCTCGGCTCCCAGCCGACCCAGGGCAATATCGCCGGCGGGCTGTCCACGATTGAAGAGAAGGCGCTCGGCAATATCGAAAAAACCGGCACCAAGCAGGTCATCGGTGTACTGAAGCCTGCCGAGGCGCCGCAGAACGGCCCGGGCCTGTATTTCATGGACAGCTCTTCCGCCGCTGCGGAATGCATAACGCTCATGGCCGCCGCCGGAGCGGTCGTCCACTTTTTCCCAACGGGTCAGGGCAATGTCATCGGCAACCCGATCGAGCCGGTAGTCAAAATATCGGCCAATCCGAAGACGGTCAAGCTGATGGCCGAGCATATCGACGTCGATGTAAGCCCGCTGCTGGAGCGTTCGATCACGCTGCCGGAAGCGCGGGAGCGATTGCTGGAGACGCTGGAACGGACCGTCAACGGACGTCTGACGGCGGCGGAAGCGCTGGGCCATCGGGAGTTCGTGATGACCAAGCTGTATCCGAGCGCGTGAATAAAGTGAAATGAACGGGGAGGCGTAACGTGCGTATGACAGCAAAGCGCTATGACAGCGGGAAGCTCTATGACTTTGTACAATCGGTACTGATCTCCTTGAATGTGCCTGAGGAGGACGCGTTCATTACGGCCGATTCCCTGGTCCGCGCCGATTTGGAAGGGCACGGGAGCCATGGCGTCAGCAGACTGCCGGTCTACTTCCGGCGCATTCAGGAAGGCAGGATCAATGCCGCGTCCAAAATTACGGCCGAGCGTCACGGTTCGGTGCTGACCGTGGACGGAGGGAACGGGCTGGGCCAAGCAGTGGCCGTTCGGGCTTTGCGGAAGGGGATACCTATCGCCCGGGAGCAGGGGCTCGCGGCCGTGTTCGTACGCGGAAGCAATCATTTCGGAACGGCGGCCTATCTTTGCCAGGAGGCGGCCAAGGATAACATGGCGTCGGTCGTCATGACCAACTCTCCGCCGGGCATCGCCCCTTGGGGAGGTCGGTCGGCTTTTCTCGGGACGAACCCGATCGCATTCGGATTCCCATCCGGCGCCGAAGGCAAGCCGGCGATCATTGCCGACCTTTCATCCAGCGTCGTGGCGCGCGGGAAGATCATGCAGGCGCAAAAGCGGGAGCAGCCGATCCCCGAGGGCTGGGCCATCGACAGTGAGGGACGGCCGACCACGAAAGCCGGAGAAGCGCTGAAGGGAGCGATTCTGCCGCTGGGCGGAGCCAAAGGCTATGCTCTGGCACTTGCCGTGGAGATGCTGTGCGGCATCATGACCGGCGCTTCCTTCGGTCCGCATATTGGCAATCTGTACAAAGATGGAGATAAATATGCCGATGTGGGCCATGTCATCCTGCTGTTCTCGCCGGCCCGCTGGCTGAACATGGAGGCGTATTACGATACCGTCTCGCGGTTCGCAGACGAGATCAAGGAGGTACCTTTGTCGCCCGGCGCGGAGGAAATTTTGCTTCCGGGAGAGCGGAGATTCCGCTCCGCCGGGCGGAATCGGCTGTCTGGAATCTCCCTGCCGGACAATGTCGTCAGTGAACTGGAGGAGCTGGCCCGGAAGGCAGGGATCCCGTTTCCTCCGCGGCTGGCGCAATGAAGGGAAAGAAACACGGAAGGGAAATGAAGCATGAATATCCTCGTAACGGAATGGAACGCTCCGAATGGTCTGGAACTGCTGGAGAATGAGGGTTATCAAGTACGCTATGATCCGGGTCTGTGGAACAGTCCGGAACTCGGGGAAGCGGTCAAGGAAGCGGACGCTCTGATCGTCCGCAATCAGACACGGGTAACTGAGGCGCTTATCGGGGCGGCATCCCGTCTGAAGGCGATTGGACGGCTTGGCGCGGGGCTGGACAATATCGACTTGGATGCGGCGGCCTGCCGGAAGATCCCGGTCGTTACGGCGGGAAGCGCCAATGCGTCCGCTGTGGCTGAATACGTCATTGCAGCCATCTTCCATTCTGCCCGGCGTCTCGGGGAGGCGGCAGCCGGCGTGCGCTCCGGAGGCTGGCCCCGGCAGCAGTTCACGCTGCACGAAATCGGTGGCAAGACGCTGGGGCTGGTCGGCGTAGGTGAAATCGGCCGGCGGACAGGCGCCAAAGCAGCGGCACTCGGGATGAATGTCCTGGGCTGCGATCCGCGGCTTAAGGATGGCGGCGATGCCGCCAACACGGAGATTATCCCCGCCGATCTAAGCCGGGTGCTCGCCGAAAGCGACTATGTCAGCCTACACGTTCCTTTGCTTCCGTCGACGCGTTGTCTGATTGACGCTTCGGCGCTGAATCGGATGAAGCCGTCCGCTGTTCTAATCAATACGTCGAGGGGAGCCGTGGTCGATGAAGACGCCCTGTACGAAGCGCTTGCTGCGAACCGGCTTGCCGGTGCCGTGCTGGATGTGCTGAGTCACGAACCGCCACCGGAGGATCATCCGCTGCTGGCGCTTCCCTCCTGCACGGTTACGCCCCATATTGCCGGGCTGACCCGGGAATCGCAGGCTCAAATATCGGAGATTGTATCGCTGGGGGTAATATCCGCGCTGCGGGGGCAAGTGAACCGGTAAGTACTAAACGCGGCGCCGGCTTCTGACCGGTAATTGCCAAATGCTTTGACGAACTTTATACTATGAATGATACTTTCAATTATTACGCTCACATTTTCCCAGGAGGATTATTAAAAATGGTATTCTATATCAGACTGCGTTTCCCGGCTTTGAACGCGTAATTTAATACGTTCAAAGGCTCTGTTTGGCTATACAGAGTAAACGGGATCAGACTGTCCATTTTTAATCATCCTCTTTCTTCATTCGGGAGGTTTATTTGGCGACGGCTATCTTGGCTTAATCCTTAATCGAATAGGGATGGGGCTTTTCACCTTTACTCTGGATCACAGGCAAACCGCCTGTGATTTTTTATTTTTTTCAGAGGGAGATAAGTCATGACCAGAAAATTAGCAAGTGCAGCGCGCGTGAAAGAATTGGAGCCAACATTTAAGTGTCCGCTCTGCGATAGTCCGGTGAGGGTCGCCGATAATATAAGCCTAATCTGTTCCAGAAACCACAACTTTGATTTCTCAAAACACGGCTATCTTAACTTGTCGGCTCGTCCCGCGAGCAGCAAATACACGAAAGAATTATTTGAAGCAAGGCGCAAAATCATTACGGAATCCGGCCTCTATGCTAAGATGCATGAGACGATCGCGAGAGCGATAAAGCAGCACAGGGGCGGCTCTGCCGATTCTTATACAGTTGCTGATCTGGGCTGCGGGGAGGGCTCGCATTTACACCGGATTTTGGAGGAGTGCGGGAGTCCGGGAATCACCGGAATCGGTCTTGATCTATCCAAGGAGGGCATTATTATGGCTGCAAAAAGATATGAAGATCCTATTTGGATCGTGGGCGACTTGGCCAAATTACCACTTTCAGACCAATCGGTGAATGTCGTGCTTAATATTTTATCTCCATCCAATTACAAGGAATTCAAGCGGATTTCGGCTCAGGATGGCCTGGTGATAAAGGTCGTTCCCCGCCCCGGCTACCTAAAAGAACTAAGAGAAGCCCTCTTCGGCCGCGAGGAGAATATGAGCTATCGCAACGATAAGACGGCGGCGCTGTTCAGGCAGCATTTCGTTCTATCGGATGAGGTCCATTTAAGCTATACCAAAGAACTGAATCAAGCGGAGCTTGGAAATATGGCTCGTATGACCCCTCTTGCCTGGTCCGGAAATAAAGCGCGGATCGACGACTATATTAACCGGGATTATGCTGAGATCACCGTGGATCTGGATATTTTGATTGGAGTAAATAAGTAAAATGCTGTGAGCCGCAGAAGCATCACCCACCGCTGTATTATCCGTTTGGCCCGGCGTGAGCGATTCAAAAATGGCAATGCGTCATTTCGGCTTCAAATTGTCACAAATTGATTCTATTTTATGTAGAATAGGTTTGAATTAATAGATATTTTTGGATTAGATAAATATTTTCTGTTGAAATATTTGGGAGTAAGGAGATTGTAATATGGAACAAGTATGCATTGTATTCAACGACTTTTATTGCCACCAAGCCTGGTGAAAGGGAGGAGTACAATGATTAAACATATTATA
>NZ_ASSD01000185.1 GCF_000520715.1 Paenibacillus zanthoxyli JH29 | reverse complement strand
CCCCGCCGATGCCTTTGAGATGCTTGATCAGCAGCTCAACCTTCTCGCCGTGGTCTCCGTAGCGGAGGAACAGCGAGCAGACGCGGCCGAGCGCTTCTGCCATTGCGAACACGTCGGAACCGGCCTTGCCGACGTTAAGGAAGATTTCGGCCGGGGTGCCGTCCAAATCATTAATGGTAATATACGCCATGCCGAACGGCGTGTTGATCTTATATGTCGCGCCGCGCAGAACCTGCGGGCGTTTCTTGTACTGTTTGTCAACAACATTGCCGCTTGATGCCGAACCGGAATCAGCGGATGCGCTGCTGACCGGAGCCGCTGGCGCAGTAGAAACCTGTGCAGCACTAACCTCTGTGGCCTCTGCCGCTTCGGCAATCGGAGCCGCCGTCTCTTTCAGCGGGGCGTCCTTCTTGTCTTCCTTCTTCTCCGTCTGCAGTACCTGCGTATCGCGGCTGCCGTCGCGGTAGATCGTCACGCCTTTGCAGCCGAGGTCGAAGGCCAATTCGTACAGTTCTTTCGTCTCTTCGACCGTAAAATCGTTCGGGCAGTTCGCCGTCTTGGAAATGGAGCTGTCCACCCAGCGCTGAATCGCTGCCTGTACGCGGATATGATCCTTGGCGGACAGGTCCATGGAGGTTACGAAGTAGTCCGGCAGCTCTTCGCCCGGATGAGCCTCCAGATACTCCTGGGCAATCGGCACGAACTGCTCGTCGAAGCCGAGGCGGCTTTGACGGAAATATTTGAAGGCAAAGTACGGCTCGATGCCGGTTGATGTGCCAACCATCGTGCCCGTGCTGCCTGTCGGCGCTTGAGTAATGACTGTAACGTTGCGCATCCCCTGTTTCGAGATGGCTTCGCCTACCTCAGGATACACATCGGTCATATTTTTCATAAAACCGCTCAGCAGGTATTTCTCGGCATCGAACGCCTGGAAAGAACCTTTCTCTGCCGCGATTCCGGCTGAGGCCAGATAAGCTTCGCGGGCCATGAAGCCGTACAGCTTGTCCAGGAACTCCAGCGATTCCGGGCTGCCGTACCGGACGTTCAGCTTGATCATCAGTTCGGCCAGACCCATTGTTCCGAGACCTACGCGGCGCTCTTTTTTCTGATTGGCTTCGTTCTCCGGGAAATGATACGGCGTCTTGTCGATGACATTGTCCAGGAAGCGCACGGAATATCGGGTTGTGGTCGCCAGATCGTCCCAAGCGACATCATGCTTCTCTTCGTCGTAGAACTTGGAGAGGTTGATCGCGGACAGGTTGCAGACGCCCCAGCCCGGCAGCCCCTGCTCGCCGCACGGATTCGTACAAATGATCGGGTTGAAATACCAGCTGTTGGACATCTGGTTGTAATATTCCATGAAGACAACGCCCGGCTCCGCCGATTTCCACGCGGATTCAATGATGGTATGCCAGATATCCCGCGCTTTGACGGTACGGTAATGGTTGACCTTGCGGCCCGCCGCTTTCCATTTATCGAGGTCGCCGTCCCAGACTTCATTGTAATCGGGCTCCGTCGTATCCGGGAATACGAGATCCCAGTCGAGATCCTCTTTGACCGCCTTCATAAAGCCGTTGCTGACGCATACCGACAGGTTGGCGTTTGTCACCTGGCCCATCGTCTGCTTGACGGTAATGAAATCAACCACGTCTGGATGCCAGTCGTTGATCATCAGCATCAGCGCGCCGCGGCGGCTTCCGCCCTGCTCGATTAATCCTGTCGTGTAGCTGAACAGTCCGCCCCAGGATACCGCCCCGCTGGAAGAACCGTTAACACCCTTGACGACGGCGCGGCGCGGACGCAGCGATGACAGATTGATGCCGACCCCGCCGCCGCGGGCCATAATCTCCGTCATTTCGGACAAGGTTTCCATAATGCCGCCCCGGCTGTCTTTTGGCGAAGGAATGACATAGCAGTTGAACAGCGTCAGCTCGTCGCTCGCCCCCGCTCCGGCTGCGATCCGTCCACCGGGAACAAGCTTCCAGTCATCCAGAATGCTGCGGAATTTATCCGTCCATTCGCGCTGCAGCTCCGGCGTCTTCTCTACGGAAGCCATGGCTCCGGCCAGACGGTCCCACATTTCTTCCGGTGTTTTTTCAATATTGAGCGTCAGCTTCTCTACCTCGGACTGCACCAGCTCGCCGCTGCGGGTCTTGACCGTCACGGTCCGGCCGCTGCGCTCTACGATTTCCCCGACTTCCTTGGTAGGAAATTTCGGATCGTCTTTGGTCAGGACAAGAACCACGTCTCCCACCTTGGCATTGTTTGTGTCAGCGTCCTTCCAGGCATAGCGGTCCAAAAAGATTTTCTCGCTGAGCCCCTCCAGCCGCTGCTTGCGCTCCACTGTACTCAATATAAACAACCTCCCGAAAGTATGATTAGTATTCCGATCTCTGTGTTAGGCGGGTCATTTCTCCGATTAAAATGGCTTTCACCGCAATTGTCACAATATATTGTGTGATTTAGCCTTTAAACTATACCATATATTGTAGAAAGAGTCTTTGTCGAAATATTGCGGCCCATGCGAAATAACACAGCAACAGCCCGCATTTCCTCTTTGTTTCTCCTGTTTTTAGAGACTGGCTCCAAAAATAGCAGTTATGAATTCTCTCTTTTACGCGCATACTACTTATACATTTAACTATGTAAACGTAAACGTAAACAATAGGCCCGCAAGGAGGAGACAGCGCTCATGACTCACGTACCCCGCAATAACCTGAAGCAAGAACAAGGTCAGGATATCGTTCTTCCCGTGCCTATCTCCTTCGACCGTGAATGGCTGAAAGACCTCGAATCCCGATTGGATAAAGGCGGCCCCTGGGGCGACTGGAGGCTGTCCCGGCTGGCGATGGAAGGCGAGATTTCCGGCCTGGTGGAAAGCTTCGAGGAGCTGCAGTGCATGAAGCATCTGGCTTCGCTGTCTCCTCTGCCCCATCAGCTCGATACGGCCCATAAGGTGCTGTTTGAAATGTCGGGACGGGCGATTCTGGCGGACGAGGTCGGCCTTGGCAAGACGATTGAAGCGGGCCTGGTGCTGAAGGAATATCTGGTGCGCGGGCTTGTCTCTAAAGTGCTGATTCTCGTCCCCGCTTCGCTCGTGCTCCAGTGGGTGCGGGAGCTGAATACGAAGTTCGGCATTTCGGCCGTGGCGCAAAAGAAAGCGTACTCCTGGGACAACGACATCGTCGTCGCATCCATGGATACGGCCAAGCGCGATCCTCACAAGGAGCTCCTAATCTCCAGAGAATACGACATGCTCATTATCGACGAAGCCCATAAGCTGAAGAATAAGAAGACGACCAACTACCAATTCGTTCAGGAGCTCCGCAAAAAATACTGCCTGCTGCTCACCGCTACCCCGGTGCAGAACGACCTCGGCGAGCTGTTCAATCTCATTACGCTGCTGAAGCCGGGCCAGCTCGGGAATCAGGGCGATTTTGCGGCGAATTTTGTCGTCGACAAGCGCGTGGCCAAGAACGAAAACCAGCTCCGGAACGAGCTGTCCAAGGTGATGATCCGCAACCGGAGAGGCGAAGGACCGGTCACTTTTACGAAGCGGAAGGTCAGCAATGTACCCCTCACCCTTTCACCCGAAGAACAAACATTATATGACGGGGTGACTTCTTTTGTCAAAGATCAGTACCAGGAATCGGGCGGGAACTTAAGCAGCATGCTGTCGCTTGTCACCTTGCAGCGGGAGGTATGCAGCAGCCGTGACGCGGTCTTCGTGACGCTGGTTAATCTGACGAAAAAGCTCCCTGAGGACTCGCCCCGCCGGGAACGGATGATCGAGCTCCTCCAGCAGATTCGGACGGTAAAAGCGAACACGAAGGCGGAGAAAACCATTTCCCTCATTAAAGAAATGAACGAAAAAGTAATCGTATTCACCGAATACCGAGCGACCCAGGAGTACCTGCTTCAGTATTTCCGCAATCACGGCATCCTTTCCGTCCCTTATTCCGGCGGCATGAACCGAGGCAAAAAAGACTGGATGATGGACCTGTTCCGCGGACGCGCCCAGGTGATGATTGCCACCGAAGCCGGGGGCGAAGGCATCAATCTGCAGTTCTGCCACCATATGATCAACTTCGATCTTCCCTGGAACCCAATGCGGGTCGAGCAGCGGATCGGCCGGGTGCACCGGCTGGGCCAGCAGAACGACGTTATTATCCACAACCTCTCCACCACTGGAACGATTGAGGAGCATATCCTGCATCTTCTGCACGAAAAGATCAATCTGTTCGAGACGGTGATCGGCGGGCTGGACACGATTCTGGAACGGTTCGAGAAAAAGGAGTCTTTGGAAAAAAGCCTCTACAAAATTATGCTGGAGGCCGAAAGCGACGAAGAAATCCGCAGCAAAGTAGGGCAGCTCGGCCAGACGCTGGCCGAGCTGAAGGATGGAATCCTTAGTGAAAGCGAGGCCGCGCCATGACCATGACCGCCCAACAGGTGCAGAAGCATGTAATGGACTATCTGGAAGCGACGGAATGCCAGATCATTGAAAAATCGCCGGTGCACGTCACCGTCAAGCTGTCCCCCCGCGCCGATCAAATGCTAACCGACCGGCCTTACTACTGGGGGTTCGTCGAGCGCACCGGCGCGGAGCCGCAGACGCTGTCCTTTACCTTCGTCTTTGACCCGGAGAAGTATGATGCGGCGGCGAGTGTTCCCGCGCCAAGGAGCGGCACCGGGCCGGGAAGCAGGGGGCTTGCTAGTCAGACGCCTTGGGGAAGCGGAGCGGCGGCAGGCCCAGGCGACGGCACGCCCGGGGGGAATCCCGGACCGGGCGCCGGGAGCAATCCGGGTGCGGACGCCGGAGGCGCCGCTGGCGCACCAATCGGCGGCGGCAAGAACACGGCTGCGAACAACGGGCCGAACGATGGCCTCCTTGGCCGTTATTTCGGGGTAACACCGGTGCTGCCGCGTCTAGGCCCCGGGCTGATCCGGCGTGAGGATATCACGTTCGGCAGCAGGCGGCTGCGCCAGATTTGGTCCGCTGCGCAGACCGAGGGGAAATGTCTGTATCTGTTTGAAGCTACGGGAAATCACCAGCGGATGACTCTTTTCTCCGCCGCCTACGAGCCATGGCTCGCCGTCTGCTTCAAGGTGGAGCTCAGCTGCGATTTGAAACGGGAAGAGCTGCATTTCATCGGCATATCGCTGCTTACCGGAGAAATCAAGGAGAACTTCAACTCTATTCTGGACCCGCTTGAACTGACTCCGCGCCTGCCGGAGAATGTCCATATCCAGCCTTATGAAATCTCCTTGTCTTCGGGAGCCGGCCTGCTCGAACGCCATATCCTTTCCAAGCTTTCCGGTCAGGATTACAGTTGGGCCGAGGCAGCGCGGCGCCGTTTGCAGGGGGAGCTTGAAATAATAGACGCTTATTATAGCGAGCTTCTGAAGGAACAAGGCGAAGAAAAGCGGATTGCTGCCGAAGAACAGCATGCCAGCCGCCGAAAAGAAACCATTTGGCAGTATGAACCGAATATTTCCGTATCGCCGGTCGTCTACGGCCTGTTTCATCTCCGCAAGCAGTAGAAAGCGACCCGGCTCGCTAAAAGCGGCCAAAAAAAGTAGAATCCGCCTTGAATGAGCCCGACAGCTTGCAACAACCTTTTCAGCGCTTGTCCACTACAATGAATGATAGTAGATTTGGACAATATTCGGCAGCTCCGGCAGCCCATAGAAGGACAGGTGAACAAACGCAAATGAACCCGAGCAGCAGAAGAAAGCAAGTCCAACCCGCAATGCGTGTCTGCTTTCTCTTGATTCTTACATTGATCTTGACAGCGGCCGTTTCCGGATTTCCCTTCGGCCCTCCCTCTGCGGATGCTCCTGCCGCCAAATCCTTGAGATTGACGGAGACTGCGGCTGCGGAAGCTGCCGGACCGTCCGATTCAGCCCTTTCGCCGCTGCCCAAACGGCAGGATCTCACCGTCCCGGACTCCCTGAAGGCTTTTGTTCGTGAAGCGATCGACAAGCTTGCGGATGAAGCCCCCTTTAAGGAATGGAAAACGGCGAAACGATCGATTCATCCCCTGGGACCCGGTACCCACGGTTGGCTTGTCAACCTCATCAGCGGCGATAAGCGGATCGGATATATGATTATTACCGCCTCGGATAACGGCGGATACACATTAAGCGAATATGGGGCGGATACCGAAGGACTTCCCTACTCCGTCACCGAGCTGCGCCTGTTCTTGGCGCAGAAGGGACTTATCGATTCTATATTTGAAATCATTGAACCGGTTCCGCTATATGCGCCGCTTCTGCCCTACTGGAAAGTTACGGTGAGCGGGCAAACATTGTATGTGAACGCCATCGTTCCGGAGATCCTTCCTTGGAACGACAGCAAGGCTGAAGCGGTCGCCGGACGCGCTCAAGCAGCCGGGGGATACGGTTTGACGGCATCCGGCTCATTATCCGAAATTACACCCGGGCCGATGTTCCAAACTGGGCACCCCGGAAATCCGTACGATAATCTGCTGTGGCTGACGTCTCCAAAGCTTGCTCCGCTGGCAGCAGGCGAATTCGTGCAGCTGCTCGAGCAGCAGCCAGGTCTTGTCTTCCGGTCAAATACCGGAGAGAACGACATTCTGGGCGCCCCGCTTATGATTACGGGTTATCAGCTGTGGACAAGATCGGCAGCATCCGGCGGCGAGACGGTTCCTTACGCCGCTTCAGGCATTGGCGGTCGGCGTTTTGTTCCGCTGGGCGCCCTTCAGGCAAGCGGCAAATTCCAGGTCTATGTCTCCGGTGACGATGGAGCGTCACGCTAGATTTGGCAGACCAATTGCATAAAAGAAAGCAATGCAACCCCATACTCCGCTTTTGCCGGATAATGGGGCTGTTGTTTGAAAGCGCCGTTTCACATGTCATTCCCTCTACCCTTTGTCCCTAACCTTCCGGCTGCTTCGCCATATTGACAAGCCGAGCGGCAGCATTCCGAACCATCTCTGGCTCCACGGCTGTCTGCCGGCCCGGTGCCGGCTGCGGCTGTCGCGAGGACTTTCCATATAGACGACCACTTTTTCAGTAATGTATTTGACCAGATCTTCACCGTCCGAGGCCACTGCACTCACCTCCTCTGTAATCGTTCCTTAATGGTTAGTTTGCACGGTTTATCCTCGCCCTAAACGGGTCTCAGCCGCATAATTCTGCCTTTTAAAGCACAATCTAACCAAAAAAGAACAGACTCTGAAGCAGATTGACTGCTTCCGGATTCAAGATTACACAGGGAGGTTTAACTCTTGATTCTGACTAACCAATGGAGAGCTCCGGCAAGGAGGCTATTTATCCTGCTGATGACGGGAACGCTGCTAACGGGTAATGCCTATCCATCTTTCGCCTCACCGGGCGGGCGGCCTGAACAACGTCAAACACTGATTGGCCACGGTCACCGCATCATACTGATTGACGCCGGTCACGGGGGCGTTGACGGCGGCACCTCGCACGCAGACATCCTGGAAAAGGATCTAACACTCGCCATTTCCCGCAAGCTGTTCCTGCTGCTGAGAGCGGACGGCTTTGACGCCGTCCTGAACCGGATCGGTGATTATGCGCCCAGCGATGAGAATAAGTGGCTTCGCAGCCGCTCCCGCCATATGCGCGATCTAGCCCAGCGCAAGGAGCTTGCCGAGACACTTCCCGCCGCTGTCGTCGTCAGTGTTCATATCAATTGGGCGCGCTCTCCGTCCAAGCACGGACCGATCGTGCTGTACCGTCGGGAAGGCCGCAGTTTCATGCTGGCCCAATCGGTTCAGGATCAGCTGAATGCACTTTATGGAGTCGAATTAGATGCCCATCCCGGGAAGCCGTTCTATCTGCTGAATACAATTACCGCCCCCACGGTTATTGTGGAGGCTGGATTTATAAGCAGTCCGATCGACCGGGCCATGCTGACGACTTCGAAAGGGCAGGAGAAAATCGCTGAAGCAATATCAAGCGGCATTGCCGCCTATCTTATGGAAATATAAGCCGGGAATTCCATTTCCACTCGTCCTTGACCAGATCGGAAATTCCGACGAATTGCACACGATTCTTTAAATTATCAATGCCGCTGCGGATTCCTGCGGCGGTCTCTTTGCCTTTAATTCCGACATGACCGATTGTTACGCAATATTTATGGTCCAGCGCCCACTTTCCCGCCCGCTGTAGTTGACGGGTTACGTGACTGGCTGTATGGGTGTCGTCCAGAAAGATATGATTCTCCACCCTCGGCAGGCCCATCTGCTCGGCCACCTGGCCGACTACCGAGCGGTAATTGGTATGGCTGTCCACAAAGAATAGCCCTCTTTCCTTGCAAACGGACAGTACGGCACGCATGACCCGCTCATCTCCCGTCACTTTGGAGCCCATATGATTATTGATTCCAACCGCGAAAGGCACATGGTCCACCGCCGCCTCGACTCGCTTACGGATTTCCTGATCGCTTAAACTGGAAAGTACGGCTCCTGGACCAAGCCACTCCGGCTTGCCTTTACGGGGCTCCATCGGCAAATGAACCAGAACATCAAACCCCCGTTCATGAGCCCGCCGGGCATCCGCCTCCGAGGTGGACAGAAACGGCATCACCGCGACGGTAAGCTTGATCGGCAAAGCGAACATTTCGTCCGTGCCCCGCATCCCGTTTCCGAAGTCATCAATGATAATGGCTATACGCGGATGGACGGCGGAGTCTGCCCGCGCGGAGGGCTCCTGCGTATTCGTTCTTAACTGCCCGGACGGGGTCTGCCCGGCATGAAGCGCCGCATTTCCGTGACCTCCGCCAATAACAAGGCCTATCACCATAACCAGCAGGGCGGCGACTTTCGCATAGGCCGAATACGGATGGCGTAAACGATTCTTGTTCATGACTTCATCTCCCTTGCCAACATAGGTATTGGTTTCATTGTTTGATGGCAGAGGGGAATTTATGTAGCGAGGGCGGCAGTCAACAATTGACAGCTTAAGTATTTGCCGAGATGGGACATCAGCTTGGAGAATTCGTAAGAGTGATTATTTCGCTCATACATCTTGAAACATCTAGATAAGTAGATATAATAAGCAACATGGATACTAAATTGATTTTTAAGGTGCTTTCCAACGAGACCCGCGTGCAAATTTTAGATTGGCTGAAGAGTCCGGATGTACATTTTGGTCCTCAAATCTACTTGCCACCCGATGCTGACTTCAAAGGAGGGATATGTGTAGGAAGCATTCAAGAGAAGACAGGACTTGCGCAATCCGTGATCTCCAGCTATTTAACGCTAATGAAAAATGCAGGGCTGTTGGAATCTAGACGTTTTGGTCAGTGGACTTACTACCGCAGGAATGAAGAAAACATCGATAAATTTACCGAATATATTAAAAAGCATTTATAGGCAGCCCTACTAGAATTTTGGGCTGTCTGCTTATTGATTCTATATCTATATTTATAGATATGCATATATAAGGATTAAATGCGGATGATATGAAACGCAACTATTCGTTATTTTTTATTACAGTTGGGATATTCGGCATCATTTATACGGAGCTTGGAATCGTCGGAGCTTTACCAATGGTCATGGATAAGTACCATGTATCTGCTGTATCTACCGGAATGCTTGTCAGTTCATTTGCGTTCATTATTGCTATTTTTGGTCCTTGGATGACATTACTCCTATCCAGACTGAATCAAAAAAGAGTGTTGATGGGGATCATGGCATTATTTGCGGTTTCTAATTTTATTTCCTCTTTTGCGCCCAGCTTTGAGATTCTTTTGTTGTTCCGTGTACTCCCCGCTTTCTTCCACCCGGTTTATTTTTCGATTGCTTTTGCTATCGCCGGGGCATTATCTCAAAAGGAAGAAGCAGCTAAAGCAAGTGCAAAAGTATTTCTAGGAGTCAGCGTAGGCATGGTTCTGGGAATTCCGCTTAACTCTTATATCGCAAGTCAATTGTCACTAAGCACTTCTTTTTTATTCTCCGCGATTGTAAACGGGATCGCTTGTATTGGGATTGGCATCATGGTTCCCTCTCCATCTGCAAAGCTTAGCCATCTTTCTTTCGGCAACCAACTCGGCATATTACGAAAACCCTCGCTATTGCTGAATATGGCTGCAAACTGCTTTATCTTCTCCTCCATGTTTTCTGTATACAGTTATTTCTCCGAGTATTTGACGCAAAGATTCGATATGAACGGGGCATTTATCAGCCTGATGCTTGTAGTTTTTGGAATTAGCGGTGTTCTGGGCAACTAGTATACGGGAAAGCTGCTCGCTTTTCAAATGGAAAAAACGGTGTTGTTTTATCCCGTAGCGTAGGCTTCTGCTACCTGCTGCTTTATTTTATATCAAGTTCCCTTATTCTCGTCATTGCCGCTATTCTTCTCTGGGGAGCAGTTCACACCAGCGGACTGATCTTCAGTCAAATCTGGCTGACATCCGAAGCACAAGAGGCGCCCGAATTTGCAAACAGCATATATGTCTCTTTTTCAAATTTGGGAGTTACGTTGGGAACGGCCGTGGGAGGCTGGTTTATTTCCAGTTTGGGTATAAACGAAATCATTCGGAACGGTTTGCTGTTTGCTGCTTTTGCATTTGTATGCATCTCTATTAAGATTGTTTGGTTCCGGGAACACAAATAATCTCTGAAACTTTTGGTGATCACGATTACATGGTACATACCCGATTTTGCATATTGCTTTGATCTGGATGCTGGTCCATAATATTCTTTATCTCTGACATTTGGAAGGAGGATAATCTTTGAGTAACTGTGAAGTAAATCAAATGGGTGCGACAGGTCTGCAAGCACGGGTTGATGAAGTCATTGACCGTACACTTTCCGAAAAACGATTGGTTGGGACGGTAGTGAAAATAGCTTTAGACGGTAAACTTAGTTATAGCCGTGCCGCCGGATTGGCAGACCGCGAGAGAAGCCTGCCTATGCTTGAGGATGCATTGTTCCGTCTTGCTTCGGTAACTAAGCTTGTCGTCTCGGTCGCCGCAATGGTGCTCGTCTCCAAGGGAAGACTTGACCTTGATAAGCCAATTGACACTTGGCTTCCCTACTTCAAACCTACGTTGCCAGATGGCTCTCCGGCTATAATCACGCTACGCCAGCTGATGAGCCATACGGCCGGTCTTAGCTACGGCTTCCTGGAACCGGAGGACGGCCCTTACCACCAGGCTGGCGTCTCCGACGGAATGGATCGTACCAACCTTTCACTTGAAGAAAATCTACGGCGGCTGGCTTCTGTACCGTTACTCTTCACGCCCGGTACCGCCTGGAACTATTCGCTCGCTGCGGATGTGCTCGGTGCGATTGTCGCAAGCGTACACGGTTCGCCGCTCCCCGAAGCGGTCAGAGCACTGGTGACGGAACCGATCGGCTTAACGGACACGGCGTTCCATGTCGTTGATCCGAATCGACTCGCTGCCAATTATGCGGATGATACACCTGAGCCGCGCCGTATGCGCGAGCCTGATATTGTCGGCAAAGTTGAAGGAGTAGCTGGCACTCTACTCGATCCTGCCCGTGCTTTCGAACCCTCGGCATTTCCATCGGGCGGCGCGGGAATGATCGGCACTGCTGGCGACATCCTGCATCTTCTGGAAACGCTGCGAACCGGCGGCAAGCCGCTGTTAACGCCAGCATTCATTGAGGAGATGGGACGCAGCCAGACATCCGGTTTGACGCTCCCTGACTCGCCGGGCTGGGGATTCGGCCTCGGATTCTCCGTGCTGACAGATCCTGCCGCTGCCGCGTCGCCGCAATCTCCGGGAACGTGGCGCTGGGGTGGGGTGTATGGCCACTACTGGTTCGTTGATCCTATCCGGAAGCTGAGCGTTGCAGCATTTACGAATACCACTCTCGAAGGGATGTCCGGCCAGTATACTATAGATCTCCGTAATGCCATTTACGAAGGAATACAATGATCAATGAAATTATATACGGCAGCCTATGCTCGAACATGATGAACGTAAAAGGCCTCCTTACCAAGGGGCTTTTTCGTTTTTTCTCTGAGAGTAACATTTTCCGGAATAGGCGAATATCATGACGTTGTAAAGGAGGGAAAGCAAATGATCAATCCAAATCCAACATATCCTAATCAAGGCAAGGCGGCTTACCCAATGGGAGGAATGGGAGGCGATGTAAAAACACTAGGTCAAAGGTACATGAATTACCATGTTATTGCACAGACGAGGGACGGGTCGCAGTTTGATGGAATTATCGATGGTATGGACGACGATGGCATCACAATGCTGGTTCCTGAAGAGATTGATGCCGGAGAACGGGAAAATGACAATACTTACAGAGCATTAGGCTATGGTCAAAGAAGATTTCGCCGGTTTCGCCGGCGCCAGTTCCCATTTTTCTTCTTTGCGTTTCCATTTTTCACACCTTATCCATATTACTATCCTTATCCTTATCCTTACTATCCAGGGTATGGGTACGGTGGAGGATATTAATGAAGTAGTTTAAAAAATAATCGGGCACTCCCCATCTGCAGAGATGTTGGAAGTGTCCGATTTTGTGATTCCCTTGAGCAAAGCAAGAGGTTTAATCGCACTATCCCTGCTGTACTGGCGAGTGAACTGCATGCTCAAGCCTCTTCAGGGCTTCTTCCACAGTCGAACGCTGGCAGCCGATATTGATCCGGACGAATCCTTCTCCTTCTTTGCCAAAAGTATATCCCTGATTGAACCAGAGCTTTGCTTCATGCAGCAAAAATTTTTCCAGTTCCTGATTACCGAGACCGAGCGAACGGCAGTCCAGCCAGAGGAAATAGGTGCCTTCCGGATTGTACACCTTCAGCTGCGGCAGTCTGGCTTCAATAAATTCCACCGCATACCGCCGGTTTCCATCTATGTAGGACATCAGCTGATCAAGCCACTCCTCCCCATGCCTGTATGCCGCTTCACTGGCAACTGCGCCGAATATGTTATGGCTCTTTTGCGCCACTTGCCCATTGGCTGCATCATAACGGCGTCTCAGTTCATCATTTGGAATGATGATATTGGATGTGGAGAGACCCGCCAAATTGAACGTTTTACTCGGAGCCGTGCATACGACCGTATTCTGTGCAAATGCCTCCGAGATGGATGCAAACGGAATATGACGGTGCGGCTTGAACAGAAGATCGGAATGAATTTCGTCGGATATGACGATAACGCCATGCTTCAAGCACAGCTCGCCCATAGCATGAAGCTCTTCTTCCGTGAACACCCTTCCCACAGGGTTATGCGGATTACATAGAATAAACAGCTTGACCCTGCCGCTCCCGACCTTGTCTGCAAAGTCGGCGAGATCGGGAACGTAGCGGCCCCCTTCCAGCTTCAGCGGATTAAGGATGGTCTTGCAATCATTCATGCTGATCGCCCGATAGAAAGGGGGGTAAACCGGAGGCTGAATGAGAATGCCGTCTCCCGGCTTGGTGAAGGCGCGTACCGCAGTGAACAAAGCATTGACCACGCCCGGGCTATGGGTAATCCAATTCTTATCCACCTTCCATCCGTGCCTCTTCAGATTCCAATCGATTATCGCATCATAGTAGCCATTAGAACGTGCCGTGTACCCGTATATGCCATGCTGCGCTCTAGCCAGAATCGCTGTCTTAACCTCGGGAACAGTCTCAAAATCCATATCGGCCACCCACATGGGCAGAGCATCCTCCACGCCTACGGATTCCTTGACATAGTTCCACTTGGCCGACAAGGTATTATTCCTGTCGACCGGCTTGTCAAAATCAAAGCGCGGCCAGGTCATACGGCCTGAACCTGCCTTGAAGCGTTCTGCTCCTGCTCTGCGATGCGTTGCCCGGTTAGGTCAGTATTCAGGATAGCCTGCTCCAGAAGCTCCGCATTGACCTTGAAGGGAAGCGCGGCCGCCGCTTCTTCGTTAAGGGAAACGCCGTTTGCTATCAGCGCCGCTGTGTCCCGGGAACTGTCCTTAAATCCAAGCTCGCGCAAGGTCAGCGGCTGCCTTAGAGCATGCAGCAGGCGGGCGACATTATCGATCTTGGCCTGACTGTAGCCTTCCAGATGCAGCTGGACCACCAGACCGAACGCTACCTTCTCGCCATGCAGCCGGATGTGCGTCTCATGCTGCCGGGTCAGGCTGTTGTTAATGGCGTGCGCAATATAAGCCCGCGATCTGCCGCTGCTCAAGCTGCCAGCCTGACCAGCCAGAAAAATGATCGTATGGGTTACCTCGATTATGGTATCCGTAACCTCTCCGCGGCCAGATGCCAGATAGGCGTCGATAGAGAGCTCCTCCAGAATGTCAAGCGCCAGCTTGGAGGTCGCGAGTCCCGCTCTAGCATGAATGCTGCTTGGTCCGCTTCCCACGTTGGGCGCCGCTTCATACCATTTGACGAG
>NZ_ASSD01000184.1 GCF_000520715.1 Paenibacillus zanthoxyli JH29 | reverse complement strand
GGCTAAGCGGCTGGAAGCCGCCGATCCTCTGCGGGAATGGGCGCCGCTGCTAGCTGCATCAGATGGAGCAAATCCGGGAATCACGTTCTTCCAGTTGGCGGAGTGGACCGCCGACAGGGACGATGCCGGCAGCGTGCTGCACGGGCTTCGCCAGCATATGGCCGGCCTCAGAGCGGCGATAGCCTCATCCCGGGAAGAACTGGAGCTGCTGTTCGGGGACAGTGTGGACCGCCTGCCTGTTCAACGGGTGCCGCTGATGGATAAGCGGACGGTCCGGAACTTCATCCATTATCTGTTCGCCGAAGGTTATGGCGCAAAGTATGAGCTGCTGCTGCTGGAGAGCGAGCTTGCGCTGTGCGCTCGCCTTGAAGCCGGGCTGGAGTCGCTTCATTCGGCAAGCGTCCAGCGGGTGAAGACGATGGAGCGGCTGGAGGAGGAGCTTAAGGCGGCGGCGCTGGACAGCATCGGCCGGGCCGAAAGCGATATTGGCCGAAACATTATGGAGTATTACCGCGTCGTTACCGACGAAGTGATCGGCGAGATCGAAGCCCGGCGCGGTTCCGGCGCCCTGGTGAGCGAGCGGTATATGGGAAGCTTGCCGGACCTGCTGGACCAGGGCATTGTTACGGTGCTGGAACGGCTGATCGAGGTATGCGGCCGGGAAATTCTGACGGCGGCGCCTTTTGCTCTTTCTTTTGAGGAAGAACTGCTGCGGCGGGCAAATGTCGCGGCGGCGTACGACAACCGGGAGGTATTATCGAAAGAGGAGCTGTTCCGGCGCCTGTACCGCTCGCTGGAAGAGGAGGCGGCCATCCATGTCCGTCTCTTCGAGTACACCCAGGAGCACCGGCATGAGGAAAAATATTTCTTCGGCGACAGCGGCTCGGAATTTATGCGCTATGCGCTTTCTGCGGACGAGAAGACGCGCATCTACCGGCTGGGCTATATCCATGAGCTGCGGCGCAGCGGCGTGGAGAAGCTGAACCTGATGGGCGGGTTCCATCTGGAGGACCTGTTATACTACCGCAACAGCCGGATCTATTATGAGACTTATTTACAGAACGGCTATGAACTGCACGGCGTGGACGAAGAGTCACTTCCCGCTATGCGCTAGGGGCGAGACGGCCCCGGATCAGGGACCCGTATTACCCGAAAGGATGATGAATTAATGCAGCGAAAATTAAATCTGCTACTCCTCTTGTTCAGTCTGATTGGCGGAGCGGTCGCCTTTTGTGTAGGCGAGCTGCTGCTGGGCCGTCTGCTTGGAGAATGGCCTTCCATTCTGGTCATCGG
Source organism: Paenibacillus zanthoxyli JH29 (assembly GCF_000520715.1). Lineage (GTDB taxonomy): Bacteria > Bacillota > Bacilli > Paenibacillales > Paenibacillaceae > Paenibacillus_AQ > Paenibacillus_AQ zanthoxyli. The sequence continues at coordinate 251 of NZ_ASSD01000184.1, read as the reverse complement.
CCTTTATTTTGCCATTGTGGCGCTTGGCATGGGACTCGGCTGTCTGCTGGCGGAGATGATTTCCCCCAGACTGAACGGCTGGTCGTGGCGCCAGCGCTACCTTGGCTTATCGTGGAAGCTGCTCCCGCTGGCCGTTGTTATACTGCTGGGCGTGGGGACATTGATGGAATTCCTATATGAACTCAATTTCGGCGGTCTAAAGCCGGTCAAGGATATCGTGATGGTCATCGACGATTCCGGCAGCATGGAGC
>NZ_ASSD01000183.1 GCF_000520715.1 Paenibacillus zanthoxyli JH29 | reverse complement strand
ATCTTGATGACAAGGTGTGGGCTATTTGACGCTTACATGGAGACGAAGGCGTTCTAGTCCACCCATCGCACCAAGGTGTGTGCGGGCGGCATGGTACGGAAGATGACGATGTGACCCACGGAGATCTCGTCGTGTCTGAAACGAGTGCACTTGCAGGACGAGTGGGTAAACAAAGTCGGAGCGGTCGCGCCGCGCCTGCCGCTTCCAAAGAACGCGCGGTAACTTCAGTAACGGATGCTATAAGGAAACCCCGAAGTGCATACCGGACGCACGGCGAGAAGTCGAAGAGCTGCGTACTACTTACGAACGGACGAACAACAGAAACGTCCGGATCAGCCGTCCAAGTACGGTTGGCTTCGGTTCACCCAAAAGGTGAACCAGGAGGGGAAGGCGGCTCGCTTTATGGAGACTGATACTGGCATGAGTTTCGCGAGTAAGCGGCAAGGGAGGAATATTCCCTAAGTGAAAGACCCAAAACTTGCAGGCGGAGGATACGAAGCGCATGAAAGCAGAAGGCACAGGACGAAAGGTTCATTCATTAATCGATAAGGTGTATCACCGAACAAACCTGGAAATGGCATGGGAAATGGTGAGGGCAAACGGGGGCAGTGGTGGAACCGACAAAGTCACCATCCGGGCCTTCCAGGCCATAGCTGAGGTGGAGCTAGAGCGGTTGCACGAAGAACTGAAACAAGTGACATACCGACCGATGCCTGTCAGGCGGATTCACATTCCCAAAAAAGGGAAACCTCACGAGAAGCGTCCGCTTGGCATCCCGGCGATACGGGACAGGGTCTGCCAGCAAGCACTGAAAAACAAGAAAAACAGGCTGGAACCTATCTTCGAACCCTTGTTCAGTGGATGCAGTTTCGGATACCGGCCAGGCAGATCAATGCACCAAGCCATGCGGAAAATTGCATTTGAAACCGGACATCACGATCCATGATCTTTCCCGGATGTTTAATGCATCCATTAGAGGATGGCTCAACTACTACGGACACTTCTACAAATCGCAACTATATCCAGTTTTCCGTCACATGAATCTGGCACTCGTCAAGTGGGCTAGAAGAAAGTACAAGAAACTAGAAAGACACAAGATCCGGGCAATAAAATGGCTGGGTCGGCTGGCAAGGAACCTCCCCAAGCTATTTGTTCACTGGCAATTAGGAATACTGCCTGCGGCTGGATAATGGGAGCCGGATGAGCCGAGAGGTTCACGTCCGGTTCTGAGAGGGCCTGAGGGTGCGATTCCCTCGGGCTACTCACCTCGTGGTGCTCGCCAAAAGCAAACGGGCAGCGACGCGTCTTCTGGGGTCCTGCAGAAATTACCTGGAGGACAAATTGAGACTCCAGATCAATACGCAGAAAAGCAAGGTTGTCAGCGTAGTGGCCCGGAAGCACTTCAAATTCCTTGGATTTGCCTTGGGAAAGAATAGAAGTGGCGTGTATATTCGCGTCCACGGGCAATCGCTCGCAAAAGCAAAGAAGAGGCTAAAGGAACTCACGAGCCGCAGTCAGGGCAGGAATGTTCGAGAGGTCATGGAGAAGGTGAAAGTCTACATTCGCGGATGGATCGGTTACTACTATGTTGGGGTAGTACCAGCGAAGCTGACACCACCCGCAAAGTGAATGGATAATAAATGGTAAGCGTGCCGTTTTATTAGGGTCACCGCATAAAAGGGAAAATACCGTACGCTAACAATGCTACTGAAAAAGAGTAGGTTGCCGTAGCACCTGCTCCTAAATAATCTATTAACTATCATTCTCCGTTAGTTTTCCTTCTTATTACCGAGTTGTTCCGCCAAACCTATTAGAAGTCCTTCATTACTACGAATGTAGCAGATCCGATACGAGTCCCCGTACTGAACCACTTCGCCAACGAGCTGAGCACCATATTTTGTGAGTCTGGATACCATTTCGTCAATGTCTTCAACGGTGAACATGACGCGTAGATAACCGAGGGCATTTACAGGAGCAGTTCGGTGATCTGATATAGTAGGTGGGGTAAGAAATCGCGAAAGTTCAAGTCGGCTGTGGCCATCTGGGGTAACCATCATAGCAATCTCTACGCCCTGTGAACCCAACCCTGTTACACGACCAGCCCATTCACCTTCGACAGTAGCTCGCCCTTCGAGCTTCAAGCCAATCTCCTCGAAGAAAGAGATTGCGTCATCAAGGGATTCTACAACGATGCCAACATTGTCCATTCTCAGTAATTTGTTTTTTGCCATAGACTTATCTCCTTATGTGTACAAATTTACAACCTGATCATTACCATTACCTTCTAAGTGATTAACAGTCTACAAATTTATTTTTTTGAGTCTAACACTTTATTTTTCCAGTCTAATAATTTATTTGCTTTTACACCGTGCTGTTACCATTTATAGGGTTCCCAGTGATTCAACTGTAAAGGGATTCAGTTCGCCGAACCGTCCGTTCCTGATTTTCATCGCCCATTCTGGGTCTACTAACAACGAACGACCAACGGCCACCAGATCAAATTCATTTTGCTCAAGTCTCTCGATCAATCCATCAAGACTGGTAACCTGGGTTACTTGGCCGGAAGCGAAGGAACGAATGAATTCTTCGTTCAACCCTACTGATCCGACGGTAACGGTCGGTCGTCCGGTCAACGATTTGACCCATCCTGCCAAGTTTAAGTCAGAGCCTTCGAATTCCGGTTCCCAGAATCGCCGGGTCGAACAATGATAAATGTCAACACCCGCAGTTGTCAGCGGCTCAAGGAATGACGACAATTGCTCCGGTGTTTCCGCCAGCTTGGCCGTATAGTTAGAGTTTTTCCATTGAGATATACGTAAAGCAATCGGAAAATCGGGACCAACTGCATTCCGAATAGCGCGAATGATTTCTACAGCGAAACGCGTTCGCCCCTCAAAACTGTCGCCGCCATATCGATCCGATCTCTTATTGGTTTGTTTCCAGAAAAATTGATCGATCAAATAGCCATGCGCTCCGTGGATTTCGATACCGTCGAATCCGAGTAACTTCGCGTCGCCAGCAGCTTGGGCGAATGCCTCAATCACGGAAAGGATATCCGATTGTGTCATAGGTGCGGTTACTTGATTGCCAGACAGATCGATACCGGATGGTCCAATAGGTAGGGATTCTGGGTTCGGAGGGTTCCCGGCTGTCCGTGCCATGCCGACATGCCAGAGTTGAGGGAAAATACGACCGCCTGCTGCATGTACTTGCTCCACGACAGACGACCAGCCGTCCAGAGCAGGGCCGTAGAAATGGGGGACGTTCGGATGGTCAGCTGACGAGGGATGGTTGATGACCGTTCCCTCCGTTATGATTAGACCCACCCCATTCTCGGCACGACGTCGGTAATACTGGGCTACATCAGCACCGGGCATGCCATTCGGCGAGAACGTTCGGGTCATAGGTGCCATGACGATTCGATTTGGAAGTGTCAACTTGCCGATCGAAAATGGCGTAAATAACGGTTGTACGGAAGGATGAACGATAGATGCGTCCTCTTTCAATTCATTGGACATGTTAATTAAATCCTCCTTGTCCGCTCTGACTTGTGCTGGCTCGCGACGTTTGACAGCCGTCAGAATTGTAATTGCGCGCCGATGTCGGCCGGCGATAGTCGGCAACTGCCGCCGCCGTGATGTCCGGCGTCCCGATTTGACACTTGATCCCATAGGAAGGATGTAGGAGCCATGAAGGCTCCTTCTCTATTCTTGCTCGCTTCCCTATTTCTGGTCGCGCAGGTGCGTGGCCAGATTGTCCAGCGTATTGGACCAGCCGTCGTAAAAGAACTTATCTCCGGGTTGACCGGCTACTCCGCGCAGGTGGAAGATCATCTCGGTGCGGTCGCCTTGTGCGGTGAGGGTCAGGGTCACGACAGGGGAATCCTCGATGGGAGCATCGGGGTAACCCCAGGTGAATACGAGCCGTTCGAAAGGTACGACATCGAGGAACACACCTCCGGTGTGATACTCCTCGCCGGTCTCGACGTTGACCATTGTGTAGCGGTAGCGTCCGCCTTCGCGGACATCGAAGGAGATGGACTCCAGAGGTGTCGAAGGCAGCCAGGCAGCGAGTTCATTCTTCTCGGTCCAGGCACGCCACACGAGATCGCGGCGGACATTCAGGATTCGGGTGATGGTAAACTCTGGTACGGATGTGGACATAGTCATGTTGATTGTTCCTCCTTTTTGATCATGGACTTAAGATGTTCTTCCAGTGCGTCGATGCGCAGGTTCCATTCACGGCGGTGTTTCTCGACCCAGGCCGATGCCTCATCGAGAGGTTCGGTTCGTATCGATAGAGTCCGCCATTGTGCGTTCGCTGTACGTTCGATCAGCCCTGCACGCTCCAACACCTTGAGGTGCTGGGAGATTGCGGGTGCGCTAATCTCGAAGGGCTCGGCAATTTCTCTGACTGTCGCGGGCCCCTGTGACAGCTTGGTCAGAATGTTTCGGCGTGTCGGATCGGCGAGCGCAGCGAAGATGAGACTGAGTGAGTCCTTCACAGCCAATTAATATCCTCCTTAATTAAGTATATTATTAAATATACATCGAAGTGGATACTCATGTCAAGCTGCCTGGAAATGGTAGTGACGCAAAGACCCCATAATCTCCGGTTCGCTCAGTTGTGTGAAGTGAAACTTTGCCCTACTCCCTTAAAGTACCGACTTTTAATTTATATTTGGAACTTCACTATTTTTCACCCCATTATTGCCTACTCTATCAAGCAAACGTATACTAAAAACAACTCAAATGTACCGATACTGACCATTTCAGGAACTTTATACGGAGGGGATCAAGTGAAGCGAAATTGGGAGCTGGAGGAGTTAATTGAGCATTTTACGTTTCTTCCTAACGAAATGCAGCTAGTCGGCAATAAGTCGGGAGAGACTCGGTTGGGGTTTGCTGTACTATTTAAGTTTTTCCAATATGAAGCGCGATTCCCCTTTCATAAATTCGAAGTACCCAAAGCAGTCATTCAATACATAGCAAAGCAGATCAAGGCACCGGCAGAGCTGTACACACAATACGATTGGACCGGTCGCTCCATCACCTATCATCGAACACAAATCAGGGAGTTCTTTGGTTTTCGTGAGGATACCGTCAATGATGCTGAGGAGGTGATCGATTGGTTATGCAAAAGCGTGTTATTCCAGGATCACGACTTCGTACATTTGGTCGAAACCGTATACCGGCGATTCCGGGAGATGAAAGTTGTACCGCCTACGCCTGATCGCATCGAGCGACTTATCAGAGCCGCAATCCGTACATATGAAGAACAATTTTTCAAATCCATACTGGAAAAGTTGCCTACGGCATCTTTAAGCAAATTGGATTTACTCGTCGATAGTATCGCATTTCTGGATGAAGACCAGGGCGGTTCAAGCAGCGACGAGGGACTTCTTTCTTTTCAAGAGCTAAAAGCCGATCCCGGCAAACCAGGTGTCGAAAGTGTGCTAAGAGAAGTAAGCAAGCTGCGAACGATTCGAAATCTGGAACTTCCGAATGACTTGTTTCGTGATATCCCTCTTAAAGTATTAACCAAGTACCGGCAGCGGACGGCAACAGAGGATCTCCGGGAACTTCGCCGCCACCCCGATCCAATCCGTTACACATTGTTGGCCGCATTCTTCTGGCTAAGGAGTATGGAGATAACGGATAATTTGATCGAGCTGCTTATTCAAATCGTTCATCGTATTGGAGTGCGGGCAGAACGAAAAATCGAAAAGGAAATCCTGAATGACTTACGCAAGGTGAGCAATAAGTATGGCATTTTATTCAACATGGCGCAGTCTGCCGTCAATAATCCAGACGGTGTCATTCGCGATGTCATTTTCCCGGTTGTTAATGAACAAACATTACGGGATTTAATAAAAGAATTCAAACACACCGGACCGGCTTACCGGGAGAAAATCCATACCATTATTCGGGCTTCCTATGGGAGTCACTACCGCCGGATGGTTCCCGAAATATTAGGTGTCCTGGAATTCCGATCAAACAATGAAGTGCATCGGCCTGTGATTCGTGCTTTGGAGCTGGTCAAGAAATATTCAGATACTGGCCATCATTATTTGCCAATGTCCGAAGAAATCCCAGTAGATGGTGTAATCCGAACTGTTAATAAAGAAATCATTGTAGAGAAGGACGAGAAAGGCCAAGAACGGATTAATCGGATGACTATGAGATAAGCGTCCTGCAAGCTTTACGGGAAAAGCTTCGTTGCAAGGAAATATGGGTGACTGGAGCAAATCGGTACCGGAATCCTGACGATGATTTGCCAACAGACTTCGAGGAACGGCGGGAAGAGAATTATAAGGCTCTAAAGCAGCCGCTGGATGCAGAGGCATTCATTACAACGTTAAAGCAGGCTATGAAGGATGGATTAGAAAAGCTCGATACCGGACTCCAGAAAAACCCCAAGGTCCGGATCACAGATAAGGGGAATGGCTGGATTAGCTTATCTCCGTTAGAACCACAAGCAGAGCCAGTTAACCTATCACGGATAAAATCAGAGATGCTTCGGCGGTGGCCGATGACGAGCCTCTTGGACATTTTAAAAGAAGCCGATATTCGTGTTGGATTTACGGATAAATTTAAGACTGTTGCTGTACGTGAAGCGTTAGGTCGGGATACACTGCAAAAGAGACTCATCCTATCCCTTTATGGCCTCGGGACAAATACCGGATTGAAACGTGTGAGTGCAGGTGAGCATGGAGAAAGCTACAAAGATTTACTGTACGTCCGTAGGAAATTCATTCACAAGGATAATCTGCGAAATGCAATTTCGGAAGTGGTGAATGCCATTTTTCGTGTTCGGATGCAGGATATTTGGGGTGATGCTACGACTTCCTGTGCATCGGATTCTAAAAAGTTTGGCGCATGGGATCAAAATCTGATGACTGAGTGGCATATCCGATACCGCGGCCGCGGCGTTATGATTTATTGGCACGTTGAGAAGAATTCTACATGCATTTACTCGCAGCTCAAATCGTGCTCCTCCTCTGAAGTGGCTGCCATGATGGAAGGATTGCTTCGTCATTGCACCGAAATGGAGGTCGAGAAGAATTACGTGGATTCACACGGCCAGAGTGAGGTTGCGTTCGCATTTTGTTACCTTTTAGGCTATCAGCTCATGCCAAGGCTCAAAGCGATTCATTCCCAAAAGCTATATCGGCCCGAACCAGGCATGACGGATGCCTACCCGAATTTGCAACCGGTACTGACCCGCCCGATCAACTGGGAGCTGATTCGGCAGCAATACGATCAAATGATGAAGTACGCTACGGCTCAGCGACTCGGAACCGCCGAAACAGAAGCAATCTTGAAACGATTTACCCGAAATAATTTAAAGCATCCGACCTATCAAGCTTTGGGAGAACTCGGCAAAGCAGTCAAAACAATATTCCTCTGCGATTACCTGCACTCGGAGGAACTGCGCCGCGAGATCAATGAAGGCTTGAATGTCGTAGAGAATTGGAACTCGGCCAATAGCTTTATCTTTTACGGCAAAGGCGGAGAAATCGCCACCAACCGGTTAGAAGATCAAGAGCTGGCTGTATTGTCTCTTCACCTTCTGCAAAACTGCCTAGTTTACATCAATACCATTATGCTTCAAAGCATCCTGTCCGACCGTAAATGGTTCGATATGATGACACCGGAAGATTTACGGGCACTTACCCCGCTGATTTACACCCACGTAAACCCTTACGGCACATTTAGGCTGAACATGAGTGAACGTCTTCCGTTGGAAGAAGGTGTTATCGCGTGAGTGAAAGGCGCATATCCCCGAAACGCAAAGCTAAGGAATTGGCCAAGTATCTCCGTGGGGAACGACCGGATTATGCCTATCTCAAAAGCCTGTTTCAGCATCTTAGAGCAGAGCTGGAGGTAGAGGTGCCCAAAACAGCGAAGAAGCTCCCCTATGTACCTACAGAAGAAGAGCTTAAGCGATACTACGATGTGGTTTGGCAAGCGAAGAACTTTCAAGACATGATGATCGTCAAGACGCTACTATATACCGGCGTTCGGGTAAGCGAGCTGATCAATATCAAGCTGTCCGATGTTGATTTCCACTACTGCCAAATTCGGATTAATAAGGGCAAAGGGAGCAAGGATCGCATTGTACCTTTCCCTCAATCGTTCAAGGAAATGCTGGCCATGCACGCCGATTCAATGAAAAAGAAGCATGCGGTTTATCTGTTCGAATCATCATGGAAGAAGAAATATACGGATCGGGGAATACGAAAGATTCTGGCCAAATATTCGGAGGAAGCCGGTCTCGTACAAAATCTGTCTCCGCACAAGCTACGGCATTTCTTGTTGACCTGGCTAAAAAAGCAGGGCATCGATGACGCACACATACAGCCTTATTCGGGTCATGAAAGCCGAAAGTCATTGGAAGTCTATTCAAAACTGGCTATCACTGATGCCCAACAGGAGTACAATGAGGTCATAAATAAATTTCCCATTTAATTACCATCTACTTTGCGGGTGGTGTCAGCTTCGCTGGTACTACCCCATGTAGCCGACATGAAACGGATATTGCAAAGCTGGAGCGAATGGCTGCGAAGACGACTCCGAATGTACATCTGGAAACAATGGAAGAAGCCGAGAACAAAGGTACAAAACCTGCGCAAGCTGGGATACCGGAATGGCAGGCTTACCAATGGGGAAACTCCCGTCTGGGGTACTGGCGTATCGCTGGAAGCCCGGTGCTGTCTCGTTCCATAACAAACGAAAAGCTCGCACAGGCAGGATGTTATGACTTTCCTGCGCAGTACGAGCGTCTACGTCAATTGCACTTATGCGGTTGAACCGCCGTATACCGAACGGTACGTACGGTGGTGTGAGAGGTCGGCTACTCACAAATGAGTAGCCTCCTACTCGATTGAAAGACGATTCTATACTATCTATTCGATTGTTTAATTTAATGCGCTTTCATAGTTTTGGGAATCGGAATTCCAATAATTGTGATACCACTCCACCGTTTTTCTGATTCCTTCTTCGAGAGAAGTTTCTGCAGACCAATTGAGCGTAGATTTTGCTTTTTCCGTTGACAGGTATTGGTGCAAGATCTCACTGTTTTTTTGATGTTCGTAAAGCGGTTCAATATGTTCAAGGTTCATGGCACGTTGAATGATTTCAATGACTTTTTTTATGTCCCACAACTTGCCTGTTCCAAAATTAAAAACATTACCCTTCTCCTCATTATTTACATAATGGTACATAGCCATGTAGGCGGTCATTAAGTCTTGAATATATAAGAAATCTCTCATGTATATCCCGTTCGAAGGGATTCTAATAATTGGCGGAAGTTGTGCATACAACCGCTGTATGGTTCCTGGAATTAACCGGCGGAAATTCAAGTCACCTCCCCCAAAAATATTGCCGAAACGGCCTATCACTATAGGCAAATTAAAGCTATGTCTATAACTCTGAGAAATAAGATCGGAACAAGACTTTGAGGCATCATAGGGATTTCTGCCTTGAATGGGCATACCTTCATCATAAGGGAGATCGGGACTGTCACCGTAAACCTTGTCACTGGATGCGACTATTATTTTCGATATCTGGTCTTGGTGAATACGACAAACCTCCAGCAGATTATATGTACCTTTTACATTTGTTTCAAAAGTTTGCCAGGGGATCTGGTAGGCCAAATCTTGAAGGGAAACAGCAGCGAGGTGAAAGATAGTGTTGATTTTTCCCACTGTAATTGCACGTTCAATCAAGTTGTAATCGGCAATCGAACCATAATAGCATCGAATCTCCTTGTCCAATCCCAGTTTTGCAAACTGGCTTCGCGGGTTGAACTCACTCAAGACAGAGGTTACTTCAGCACCTTGTTCAATTAGATGATGAGTTAGCCAGGCACCTACAAATCCGGAAGCTCCTGTAACTAAAGCGCGGCAATCCGATAAAGAGCGGTTCATTGTGATAACCTCCCAAAGTATTATGGTCAAGACGAAGTCGAAGGTTGAAATATCCATTTTTGCCAATGATATACCAATCCCTAAATAATTACAATATATTTTTATTCTCTTGTATAGCTTTTATCTCAAAAAGTACAGTTAGGAGAAAAGAATAGTTAGGAGAGAAGAATATAGCCCAACAAAAAAGCCGCCATGCAGGCGGTTTTTTGGGGAGGAGGGGACCGGTTATAGATCGACTGGGAGGACAATTCCGGCCGATTGCTCCGGATCTCCGCAAGCTTGGGAGATGTTATTGTCTAAAAGATCTGTAGAATGCACGAATGTCGTTGGCCAGCGCTTCCGGTTCTTCCATAGCAGTAAAATGCCCGCCGGAAGGCATGGTGGTCCAACGAGTTACATTCAGATTGCGCACAGCCCAGGATTTAGGAGGCTGTAATACATCCCCGGGAAATATGGCTATTCCTGTCGGAACTTCTATGCGGCCCAATGGCGGCAAGGAATGCGTATTTTCATAATACATATGTGCTGTTGAGCCTATGGTGTTAGTCACCCAGTAGATCATAATATGAGTCAACAACTCGTCCTTGCTGTATTTCTGGCTGAGGTCCCCCTTACAATCGCTCCAGGTGCGAAATTTCTCGATGATCCAGGCTGCCAAACCTACCGGCGAATCGGAAAGTCCATAAGCAAGAGTCTGGGGTTTTGTCGATTGGATGGCCATATAGCCTCCCTCATGGGAGATCCATTCAGAAGCGTTTTTCTTATATTGCCGTTCTTCTTCCGTACATTCCGACTCGTCCTGTAAAGTTAAGAGACTTCTTATAATACCAACATCCGTTAGATGGATTCCAAATAAAAGTTCAGGACGGTTTGCGGCCAGATACCTCGTAACACCGGAGCCCATATCTCCGCCTGCAGCGGCAAATTTGGGGTACCCCAATCCCTTTGTCATCAGTTTAGCCCACATTTGGGAGACAAAAAAATTGTTGACGCCCGGCCGATTAGGGTGACCGGAAAATCCGAATCCGGGCAAGGAAGGGACAATGACGTCAAAGGAGTCCTCCGGATTACCTCCATAACTGGCAGGGTCCGAAAGGAGAGGAATAATTTTTTGATAACGAAGATAACTGTCGGGCCATCCATGGGTAAGGATAATGGGGAGAGGATTAGGTCCTTTGCCGCGCTCGTGTACGAAGTGTACATCTATCCCATCAATATTGGAACGAAACTGGGAAAAGCGATTCAGCATGGATTCTTGGGCGCGCCAGTCGTAATGATCCCTCCAGTAGGAAACTAGTGATTGTAAGTAATTTAATTCCGTGCCCCGTTCCCAATCCGCATTTTCCAATTGATCCGGCCAACGGATGTGATGGAGTCTGTATTGCAGATCGTTCAGGATTTCATCAGAGACCTGAATTTGAAAACGTTCAATAGTCAAAATGATTTTCCTCCTCTTCTTAATACATGGTCATTATATCCCTCAAGCGGGTGTGGTACACTCTGAATTTTGATCTTATTACGTTTCATTACTTGAACGATTTCAATTTGACCGTTGCCATTCATGTGCCTCATCCAGATGGCCACGGTGGATAAGATGCAGCAACTGTTAATCGATTATCAGAGCCAGCATGCAGAGCAGCTTGAATCTTCTCAACGAGTTTAGTATAGGAAGGCAATCAGAAGTCTTATTCGGCATGAATCAAGACATCCGAGCGGATGCCTAATCATTTCGCTCTATAGTGAAACGGAGAACCGTATCGCAAATAACGGCAAGTTTTAAATATGCTCCCCTTTAAGTAAGCAGGTTTAATAAATAAACCGGCTACTTCAGAGGAGCATATCAGTTGCCGTGGATGTCGAATTCTTTGGTGTCCTTTACAATTGTTTTACCACATCATCTGAATCAGTGGAGTAAGCCAGCTCTTTCTGTGCTTCCAGAGCGGCCAGTCTGTCCAGCAGGGCTGCCCGGATTTGCTCATAGGCGTCACTGCCCAACGCCATACGTATCGGACCCTCTCCCTGGTCGACACGACGGATAATCTGCTGCGCCATTTTATCCGGATCGCCGACAACCATTTGATTGAACATGCTCATATCCATACCAGGCAATTCTCCCTTCATCAGGCTAACGAATTGGCCCACCTCCGTATCCCGGTATTCGTCCATCCGCTCGCCGAATACGGCGTTGCTTGTAATGAAATTCGTTCGGATTCCGCCGGGCTCCACCATAGTGGTCTTAATATTGAACGGAGCCACTTCCTTAGCTAGCGCTTCAAAGGCTCCTTCGACCGCCCATTTCGAAGAGCAATACAGCCCCATACCCGGAGTAGAATAATGACCCGCCATACTCGAAATCTGTACCATGTGACCGCCGCCCTGTTTACGGAAAAAGGGCAGGACTGCACGCGCTGCACGCAGGGAGCCAAGCACATTGGTCATAAACTGATGCTCAATTTGCCTATCGCTTGCTTCCTCCATTGCGCCATACAATCCATAGGCTGCATTATTGACAAACACATTGATCGTGCCCAGTTCTGAAAATGCACGTTCCACCACTTCAACAATTTGCTGAGGGTTTGTCAGATCTAAATTTGCCTGCCATAGTTGGGAGCCATACAGTGCCTGCAGATCATCCAGCACACCCGGCTTGCGTACCGTTGCGGCTACACGGTCCCCCCTATCAAGCAACCGGCGAGTTATACGTGAAGCCAAGCCTCCTGACGCTCCTGTAATGAACCATGTTTGCATACTAAACACCCTCCAATCGTTGTCTTCCACTGAATCATACAAACAACTGGAGGGAGCTTGCCACAGCACGTCTATTCTATTAACGGGAGTAACAGCCTATGGGAGCCGCTTGTCTTGCTCAAGTAAACGCAATAATCTCTCCTCCGTGCCCGAACCGGGTACAGGAACAAAGAAACACCAGTGCAGTCCCGGGTCATTATCGATTACAGCCGCGGAATGGAGCACGAACTCCATCTCCTGTGCGTCAGGAAGACGAAATAAAGCGGTGGCTACGCGCTTTTGCTTGATTTCATATAGCTCCCAGAAATGCACGAATTCCTCGCTTTCCCGTCTTAAGCGTTCGAACCTTTCCATATACAACGGGTTGTCCTTGTAAAGGTCAAAGCTTGACCGCAGAACCGCTACGGAGTAACGGGCAAAGCCTTCCCAATTCACCAGTTTGTTGCGGTAATCCGGCTTTAAAAACATAATGTTCATCATATTCCGTTCGTTATCCGGCAGACTGCCGAAATCGGCTACGATCAGTTCTGCCGCTCGATTCCAGGCGATAACATCCGTGCCTTCGTCCGTGATAAAAGAAGGATAATGCAGCTGATCTACGATTTTCTGCAAAACTCTCGTATCCGGATCTCCGTTATTCGGCACTGTGACGATGCTCGTCCCGTCTACATTGGCCAGATCGAACAGATGCTTCTGCTCGTCTTCGTCAAGCTGAAGCGCTTTGCTAATACTTAGCAGCACTTCCGGCGAAGGATTCACCTCCTTGCCTTGCTCCAGCCAGGTATAGTAAGTCACGCTTATATGGGCAAGATAAGAGACTTCTTCTCTTCGAAGTCCCGGAGTGCGTCTTCGTCCGGGAAGCGGCTGGATCCCCGCCTCTGAAGGCTGCAAGCGTTCTCTGCGCGATTTTATGAACTCGCCCAATGCGGATGAGGAACGATTTGTTTTCAAGTAGGTCACCTCTAATTACTCATATGGAAGAATGCCTATCGCTATTAACCAAATGGGCCAAAAGCACTTCCTACACGATCATTATAATCTCTGTCAGTTGTCGATTGCCACAAAAGAAAACCATAACGAGTACCGATGCAGTTAATCCCGTTAATAGTATAAACATGATGTGGTTATCATTCCTCTACCGACGGTACGATTAAGAGAGAAGTGCTATCAATGGGAGGTTTTGTATCTTGAACAAGTATGCATATAAAAACAAGCTGGCTGTAGTCACCGGTGCTTCATCCGGAATCGGGAAAACGT
>NZ_ASSD01000182.1 GCF_000520715.1 Paenibacillus zanthoxyli JH29 | reverse complement strand
GCGATTGGGGCCGCCTCGTTCATTATGACTAACGGGCAGTAGAGTTGAATAACGATCGCGAAAAGAAGTATAGGGTGTACCATAATTTAACATTATTGTAATACAAATCAATTTCCTTCTGTGGGAAAGTAGTACTGTAATCACTCTCATCAGTGAAAGGTGGCAGCTCCTATGGTCGGGAATGTTGGATTGTTAGAACGAGTGGTAGTTCCTTCAAAGGAGTTTCGACTGGGGATGCAATTGGAAAACAAACAGAATCTTTAAGGTTGAGGAAATTAATCAGTGGTTTCCAGGTGGGGTTACCGGATTTCATGGACCAATAGGTAGTAACATGCCCCGATATGAAGGTAAGCATTACTTCTGGAAATTTGGAGAAACAACAGATGATACTGAACAAACGACTTCAATTGCCAGGGTAATTACACGGGGACTTCCTATCACTCACGCTTCTGTGGGAGAAGAACTTATGCAATGCAAAAAGTCAAACCGCCCAACTCTACAGCTTGGGAAGTTCCAACAATTTGGCGATCCTTCTCGGATAGCTTTTGAAGGCGACGGCTGTGGAGCTGCAATGCGTGTGGCACCCATTGGAGCATTGTATTCATATGAAAATATACACGAACTTGTTTCAAGTGTTTTTGAAGCGAGTATCCCTACGCATGGTTGAAGAATAGCAATATGTGGTGCTGCCGCAATTGCCGCCGCGGTCTCTGCTGCAATTGATAACAAGTCCCCAGATGAGGTGCTCCAGCATGCTGTTCGGGCAGCGAGACTCGCCGAAAAATACCGCCAATCAACAACCGACGAGAACATCTCTAACTTGATTATGCAAGTGTACGAAGACCTTTCTAGTCAAGCGACATTATCTTTAGAGTACATAAAAGAAAAATACATGCCTTGGAAAACCCCTAATATTGTTGCTATGGCGATAAGCCTCGCTGTAATGACTAACTCAGCTGAAAAAACAACGCTGCTAGCCACTAACCTAGGCGGTTACACTGATTCAGTCGCATCAATGGGTGCAGCAATTGCGGGAGCGATGTCCCCAGAATCCGTGAATGAAAGCTGGTATCAAGCGGTCGAATATGTTAATGGAAATGAGCTTGTCAATCTAGCGTCAAGTATTATGGAGCTTCGGGCTAAAACTGAAGTGTAGGGGGTTTTTTATTCAACTAACAGGTACGATAGTTCAACAACAGGCTGCCGCCACAAAGGTAGCCTGTTTTGCTAATGAGCAGAACACGGAACAACGAGGAGTTAACGCTCTTTCTTACGGTAATTAATTATCTTCATGAACCCAATTGCAACTTCTGGAGTTCGATTGAGTCTAATATCTCATATAGAATAAATATAAAATATTGGAAACTGATCATATTTGAATATACTTTATTAAAATTTAGAAGGTGGGGAAATGCAAATGCTTGTCAGAAAAAAACGACTTGTATGGATCACTTCAGGAGTGATTTTAGCTTTCACCATTCTATACACACTTGTTTTTTTTAATGAAACCCCAGGTGGATTTTCGGATTGGCGGATGTCGCGCGCCCTGGAGCTAAAGGGGATTCGTATTCCAATTGGCAAAACCCCAGAAGATGCGATTCTAAAATTTCGTCAGATTCCTTCCATTGAGGTCATTCACGGGGAGCGTGTAAAGGGAGGCGTCGTCCTTTTTTATAAACGATATTACGATAAAGACGGAGAAGACCTTCAGGTCGAGTATATGCGGAAAACGTAGTTCGGTTGGAAATGGGTTTGGGGCGGAGGCTACGGAATCGGTGAATCGGCAAAGACTGCGTTAAATTATATGAGTATGCCTAAAGTAAAAGGTATCTCAACTCCTTTTCCTATGGCGTTTGGGGATGTCATTGATTCATCTGTTAAGAAAGTAATCGTCGAGGTCAAGGGCAAAGGCACAGGTAAATATACCGCTAAACTGACTGGAATGGAAACAGGGCATACGATATGGTTCGTGTTTCTCCCCTCGTCAGATTCAACTCCTTTTGATATCAGTGGAATTAATCAAGAAGGGAGTCAAATAGCTTTAAAAACAATAAATGATCCGAACGACAGTGGTTCAATAAATTTTGGGAATTGATTTCAGATAAGGGTCGCTAATCGATACGAACGGGTAGGATAGTCACAATGAGACTTTGATACTTGGTTTGATTCCGGATAAATAAAAGTTGCAATAAGGAAAAAGATTGTTATACTAAATTTAAACGTTATTTTAAATGTCATTTAAATCCGCGGAAATATACTTGGAGGTTGCGTATGGAGACAGACAAAAAGTTGGAAACAAAAGAGAAAATTATGCGTGCCACACTGGAGTTGACCAAACAAGAAGGCTTTGAAAGGATCACGATAAAAAAAATTGCAGAAGCCTCAAGCACGAATGTCGCTCTAGTTAACTATTACTTTGGGTCCAAAGAAAACTTGTTTAGCGAGTCCATCAAATTGATATTGAACAGCTTTCAGCATACCTTTGCCATACTTGACGATTTCTCTATTTCCGCGCGAGATAGATTGAGGCAATTTTTACTGGATTATTTGCAAGTCATCCGTCAATATCCCGAATTGCTCTCCAGAATCATCCTGATGGGCAAGACCGTTTTCTCCTCCCAGCATGAATATGGATCATTTTTGAAACTATTGGGGTTTCCTAAGATACAAAATACTTTAAGAGAGTTAACCAATGAACAGCAGCCAGAGCACCTGATGACCATGACGATACAGATTTTTGGAGCGCTTTTTCTACCGGCACTTATGAGTCCTATTCTAGAAACAGGAGCTTCCGTGAAGATTGCACCTATAGAGGAACAGATTGACTTGCTCTTTGCAAGATACTTTCATTAATAAACTCAGATTGAGGTGATTAAATGAATTTATTAAGAAAATATTGGCAGGATATAGGACTATTCATTGGCATTGTTATATGCATTTATCTTCTAATGAACTGGGGAACAATGCCGCGGATAAACAGCATATTATGGTTAAGCTTTGTGGCGATCCTTCTTCATCAGTTTGAGGAATACCGCTGGCCAGGGTACTTTCCAGGCATATTCAATATAGCTCTGTTTAAAAGTGAATCCCCTGACAACTATCCGTTAAATAAACAGTCGGCAATGATTATTAATGTGGTCATCGCCTATGTATTCTACTTGCTCCCTGTATTCTTCCCGTCAGTAGTATGGCTGGGGATGGCACCTGTTTTAATGGGCTTTTTCCAAATCATTTTTCATGGAGTCGTCGCTAATATAAAAGCAAAAAGCATGTATAATCCAGGATTAGTCTCCGCAATTATTGTACATTTGCCGATTGGGATCTGGTACATCAACTACGTATATGAGCATCATTTAATAACCCTATCGGACTGGATTTGGAGCGCGATTTATTTTGCCATAGCTGTTTATATTTTAATAGTGAAAGGGAATACATGGATGGAAAACAAAAACTCCATCCACAAATTTTCACAAAAACAATTAAGGTCTTTTCATAAGTATAATAAAGGTTAAATATGATACTTATACAGGTCCTCCTAACCCACCAGAAGGTCCAGTTATTATAACTCTTGATGTAAAATTAGACGGGGTTACTGTAACTAAAATTGAAGGATGATTATTTTCTCAACTAACGGAGAACATTAGTTCAATGAAAACAGCGACAGTCTAGGACTTTATTTTCTCGTCCTTGGCAGTCGCTGTTTCAATTTCAAGGGTCAGTCTATCCTGAAAATATCTCACAGCGAAAGTA
>NZ_ASSD01000181.1 GCF_000520715.1 Paenibacillus zanthoxyli JH29 | reverse complement strand
CGGCTCGGCTTTGGCGGTAGGGCGCACGGTAGCCGCGATTCTGGAGAATTATCAGCAGGAGGACGGCAGCGTTCTTATTCCAGAGCGCCTTCAGCCTTACATGGGCAACATTAAGGTGATCCGGCCAAAAGCGAACCAATAAATGGAGTTGCTTCCGTAGATGCAAATATGGTATAATCTCTAATGCATGTGATATTTACTGCATATGGAGAGGTACCGAAGCGGTCATAACGGGGCGGTCTTGAAAACCGTTAGAGTGCAAGCTCACATGGGTTCGAATCCCATCCTCTCCGCCATAACCTTACCTTTGAATAATTGAGAATATAAGCCGTTTCCTTCGGGGGACGGCTTTTTCATATGCAGCGGCAGCCTTGTTAAAGCAGACATAGATGCAGGAAGCAGAGAATAAAAACCCCTCTTTCTCGGCAATGTATTAGGGAAGGAGGAGGATCACATTTATGGATCAACAATTACAACTGGACCAGCAGCAGCTCGTATCCGCTTGGCAGGAACGTCTTCCCTCTTTTATGGATGACGGGGACAGCTATACCGTACAGGCTGACGAAGGTGATAAGAAGAGCCTGCTTATTCATTTCAATGCTGCGGGGCGCCAGAACTATACGTTGGACTTCCGCTGTACGTATGTAGACAGCCGCGAGGTAGCGGTAAACCTGGTTGACGTCGAGCGGGACGGCCTGCATACCGATGAACGCACCGATGCCGTGCAGCAGCTGGCACAGCGGTATACACGGCAGATACACGAGTGCGCCCAAGCGCTGAAGCCCTTGACCAATCACTAATCATTAGGAGGAAGCGACATGAGCAAACCGAAGACGATTCAGGTTCCCGGCACACAGCAGCCTGGGGATAGAGAACAGCAGCGTCATGAACAAGAAGGTCCCGAGCCGCTTTCCGGCTCCAAAAAGGTAAAGCAAGCGAATCACGTCAGTCATAATAATCCGCAAGGATAACATTTTACTGAAAATGGTTTATCTGTGAAAGTAAATCGTTTATCATGAGGAAGGGGGAGTATTTCTTCAATTGGGAGAGGAGAGAAATAATGTTTAAAAAATGGGGCCTT
>NZ_ASSD01000180.1 GCF_000520715.1 Paenibacillus zanthoxyli JH29 | reverse complement strand
CCACTTCAAGTGTTAGCTAAGTGGGGGAGTGTTCAACAGAGAATAATCTATGTATGGAAGCAGTTGGTTACCATTGAAGCCGCCGATGGCAGTCAGAATCCCTTTTACTTTCGGATCTCTAAATGCGTTATGCAAATCTTCAATTCTTGCTTCTATGGAGGAAGAATTGAATTCATCGCTGTCCAGAGAGTACTTGGAGAACGTAACCCGATAACCCAACTGCTCTAGTTTCTTTTTTGCCAATTCCCGCTGCTCCACGCGGATCAGACTTAGGCTTCTTGAGGGTGCAATAACCCGTATCTCATCGCCCTGTGTTAATTTATTCGCTTGCATACTAAGCCTCCTTTATTCTAACCAAGACGAATCAGCGTTAAGGTCGGTACGCCAAGAATACATACAGCCGAAGCAGCCAATAAAAAAATTGTAGTGTTCCTTTTCAACTTTCTATTTAGCGCCGACTTATACCACCCCCTAAACTGAAAGTAGTTGCGATACAGAACAAAGAATAGAATGAAATTACCCAGCGTCGTATACCATCCATCGATTTCCAGATTTAAGAAAGTGGTAAATACAAGCTGCTCCAATCCATAGGCGATGGCCGTGCCCAAAATAAACAGAAGGCATATTCGGAGTAATTCGAGCAGAAAGGTTGCCAGTTTTATCATAAACCCATCTCCCCCCGATTCTGATTATCCCTGCCGATTCCATTATCCACCTTTATTAACAATTAGAACAGAGGAAAAAAATATGATTAAGGTCTTGACAAGTGGTCGATACTTGTTAATAATGGTACTTATAGAACACATGTTCGTTACCAGGTTTGTTTAATTCTATTTCGATAAAGGGGCGACAGGTGTGGATAATCAAAAGATTTCGACGTTTCTAATGTTTTCCGGACAAGCAGAGGAAGCCATGAACTTTTACATTTCTTTGTTCGAGCGGTCGGAAATTCTGCATATTCAGCGCTACGGACCTGGAGAGGCAGGAGCGGAAGGAAGCGTGGTGCACGCCATCTTCTCCCTGAACGGCCAGCAGTTTATGTGCATTGACAGCAATACGCCGCATGACTTTACTTTTACGCCTGCCATTTCACTCTATGTCAATTGCGAGACCGAGGAAGAGATCGAGAATCTGTTCGGCAAGCTGTCTGCGGGGGGCCAGGTGTTTATGCCTCTGGATAAATATCCTTTCAGCGATAAATTCGCCTGGGTTGGCGATCAATTCGGGGTGACGTGGCAGCTGAATCTGCTGGGGAAACAGCAATAGATCGAAAATAAGCCACAACTATCTGCTGTAGCAAAGAAAAGGAGGCACAATCACCCTAAGAACTAGTGACGGTGCTTCCCCTCGATCTATCATATCATACATGCTTTCCCTTAAAAAATCTTGCCCGTATTCAGAATGTGGCGGTCATCAAGCGCATCCTTGATCTGCTTCATGGCAGCGATCACCGCCGGGTCCGTTGCTTTCTGGAAATAAGGCTTCTTGCTCAGCCCGATTCCATGCTCGCCCGACGTCAAGCCGCCAAGCTCATGGCTTTTTCCGTAAATGCGGCTCATGACGGCTTTCAAATCCTTCCTCCAAGCTTCCGCATCCCGCTCCCCGCGAACGACGCATAAATGCACATTGCCGTCCCCGGCATGGCCGAAGCTGATCAGCTGCACGCCGCTGTCCTGCTCCACTTCATTGGCGTAAGCGATAAAATCCGCCGTCTTGTTGATCGGCACGACGATATCCACCGGCTCCTGCTCGGACACTGCTTCTACCGCCTTGACGAGCGCCCCGCGAACCTTCCAGACCTCGTCTAAGATCTCTTTATCCTCCAGCAGCAGAAAGTCGAGCGCTCCATTCCGAACGGCAGTCTGACGCGCACGCTCCGCATTGGAACGGACCTCGCCCTCGCTGTTGCCGTCGAAGGACAGCAGAATATACGCCGACGCCTCTGGATATGGAAAAGTGACTCCCATAAACCGCTCGCCCAAGGCAACTACCTTGCGCTCCATGAACTCGATAGCGGTTGGTCCAACATTCTCGTGAATGAGCCGGATCACGGCGTCAATCCCCGTCTTCAAGCTGTCAAACGGCAAAAGCGCCCCCATTACGAACGCAGGCTTCGGAATAAGCTTCAATACGCATTCGGTGATGATGCCAAGCGTTCCTTCCGAACCGATAAGCAGATGTTTGAGCGACAGCCCCGAGCTGTCCTTCACCACCTTGCCGCCGGTGTGAATCACCTCGCCGCTTGGCAGAACGGCCGTCAGCCCGCGCACATAATCCCGCGTCACGCCGTACTTAACCGCCCGCATGCCGCCGGCATTGGTGCTGATGTTGCCGCCGATCGTCGCCTGCTTCTCCCCGGGGTCAGGCGGATAGAACAGCCCGCGCGCTTCCACATAGGCTTGCAGGTCGGCAAGCAGGACACCCGGTTCCACCGTCACAGTCAGCGTATCTTCGTCCAGCTCCACAATCCGGTTCATCAGGGACAGGTCAAGCACGATGCCCCCATGCTCTGGCACGGTAGAACCAACAAGATTCGTTCCCGCCCCGCGCGGCGTCACTTGAACAGAGTTCGCATACGCCCATTTCATCACTCCGCTGACCTCTTCCGTGCTGACCGGAAACACCAGAGCGTCGCAGGTTCCCTGCAGGCGTCCCAGATTATCCGTAACGTACTTTTCCGCGATTCCTTCCGTCTTGATCCGTCCCGGATCGGAAATAATGCTGTACAGTTCCTGCAAGAAACCCACCTCTACTTTCTGGTAAATACCCGGGCGCACCAATCGCCGACGAATTGCGCTCCCTGGACAATGACAATCAGCAGAAGGACTGTTGCGATCATCACGCCCGTCTCATAGCGGTAATATCCGTACTGGATCGCCAAATCGCCGATCCCGCCGCCGCCGACAAGGCCCGCCATTGCGGAATAACCGATCAGGCTGATGACCGTGACGGTCGTCGCCCGGATCAGGCCGGGCATCGCCTCCACAAACAGCACCTTCCGTAAAATGAGACCTAAGCCTGCTCCGGTGGCAATAGCCGCTTCGAGCACGCCTTTATCCACTTCGCTGAACGCCCCTTCCACCAGCCGGGCGAAAAACGCGACGGAAGCGAAAGCGAGCGGAACCGAAGCGGCCACCGGCCCGATGGTCGTGTTGACGATCAACTTGGTCAATGGAATGAGCAGCACGAGCAAAATAACGAATGGAACGGAGCGGATCACATTCACCAGCACGCCCATCACCGCATTAAGCGTCCGCCTGGGAAAGAACAGGGGACTGGAAGACAAATACAGAATGAGACCGATTAGCAATCCGAACACAAGTGAAGCGGCTAAGGAAATGCCAATCATAATCAGCGTTTCCCAAATCGCGGAGGGCAGCTCCAATTGTAAAATATCCCAGGTGCTATCCATTCAGCTCTCCCCCTTCTTTTGCTGCGGAAATCCGTTCAATTTTAAACACCTGTCCGGAGATATAGTCCCGGGCTCTGGCAATTTCCGCTGCCTCCCCGCTCAGCTTGATAAGCAGAATACCGAGCGGTTTGCCTTGAATATATTCGATCTTGCCGTGGAGAATATCGACCAGCACGTCGAATTCCTTCGACACCTTACTGATAAGCGGTTCATAGGCCCGCTCGCCGGTATAGGTGATCTTCAGCATTTCCTCCTGACCCTTCAGTTCCAAATGCTCCGGTACTTCAATATTCAGCACCCGGGAAACCAAAGACTGGGTCAGCGGATGCTGCGGTTCCGTGAAGATTTGGTACGTATCGCCGACCTCCACGATTTCACCTTCCGCCATCACCGCAATGCGGTCAAACAGCTTCCGGGCCACGTCCATTTCATGTGTGATAAACACAATCGTAATCGGATTGTCCCGGTTGATGCGCCGTAAAATCCGGATGATCTCTTCCGTGTTCTCCAGGTCAAGCGCTGAGGTCGCCTCATCGCACAGCAGGATTTCCGGATCGTTCGCGAGCGCCCGGGCAATCGCCACCCGCTGCTTCTGCCCGCCGCTCAAATTGGCCGGATACACCTGTGCCTTGTCCGACAGATTCACCTGCTTGAGCAGTTCAAGCACCCGGGCGCGAATCTTCTCCTTGGGATAGTTGTTTGCTTTGAGCGCGAACGCAATATTGTTGTACACCGTCGCTCCGCTGATCAAGTTAAAATGCTGAAAGATCATGCCTATCTTCAATCTGACATTGCGCAGCGCGGCGCCTTTGAACCGGGTAATATCCTGACCGCCTACCATGACTTGGCCTGAAGCGGGCGGCTGCAGGAGATTGATTACCCGAACCAAAGTGCTCTTCCCGGCTCCGCTCGGTCCGACAATCCCGAAGATTTCGCCCTTGCCGACGGTTATGGACGCCTCTTTGACCGCGTGCATTTTCCGGCCCTTTTGTTTAAAGATCACGTTCACTTTATCAAGAACAATCACCACGAGCACCCTTTCCTGCAATCAACACCGTTCTTGCCCTGCTGTCCAGCTGATTGATTACTTGCCGTATTTGGCTGTGTACCATTCCGGTTTGTCAAAAGCTTTGAAAATTCCATTCGCGTCTTCAATCGCTTGGTGGAACTCTTCCGACTCGACCGCCGCTTTCAGGTCCTTGCCAAGCTGGCCGTCAATATCCGGAGTCCGCACCGCAACAACGTTCTTGTAGTCCTCCGTCAGCTTCTCAACAGCAAGCGCGCTTGCGAGGTCAAGCTTTGCCGCAATGGCAAAGTTTCCGGGAATCAGTCCGATCGCCACGCTGTCTAGGCTGCGCGAGATTTGGGCCGCGTCCATCGTTACAAACTCCAGGTTATGCGGATTGTCCGATACATCATGCACAGTAGCTTTGGTCGGGTCCACATCGGCTTTCAGGTCAATCAAACCGAGCGCCTTCAGGAAGCGCAGCGAGCGCGCCAGATTGGAAGCATCCACGGCAATCGCCACCTTGGCACCGTGCGGAATGTCCGCCATATTCTTAACCGAATTGGAATACACACCCATGCCCGCTGTCGGAACCGAAATCACCTTGCCGATGTCCAGCTTGTTGTCCGCAGCGAATTTCGTCAGGTATACCGTGTGCTGCATCAGATTGGCGTCGATTTCTCCGCTGCCCAGCGCTTGGTCCGGCTGCACATAGTCCGAAAATTGAACGACTTCAATCTTATAGCCCTGCTTTTCCATATAAGGAGCAATTGCTTTGGTGATCATATCGCCATAAGGGCCGGGAGACACGCCAATCTTGATATCCTTCTTCGTCTCCGGCGCTGCGCCTTCATTCGCTGCTTTCTCATTGCCGCCGCAAGCGGCGAGCAGAAGTCCCATCAGGGAAACAATCAGTGTAATGACCAACCCTTTTTTTATCTTGTTCATTTGTCTGTTCCTCTCGTTTTCATTTATTTGATATTTGTTATTTCCTTGCCCCGGTAAGCCTCAAGCTTCTCCAGCCGTTTGAGCGCCTCGACCAGCGTCTCTTCCTTCTTGGCAAAATGAAACCGGATATACTGGCGCACGTCCTCCCGGAAAAAGCTTGAGCCCGGAACCGCTGCCACCCCAATCTCTTTTGCCAGCCACTCGCAGAACTTGTAATCATCCAGCTCGCCGAACTCGCTGATATCCACCAGCACATAATACGCCCCTTGGGGCTTGTAATACTTGAGACCGATCCGGTCCAGTCCGTCCAGAAACAGCGTCCGCTTCCGCTCATAAATCTCGGTAAGCTCTTCATAATATGCGTCGTCCATTTCGAGTCCCTTCACCGCCGCTTTCTGCAAGGGAGCGGCTGCTCCGACAGTGAGGAAATCATGCACCTTGCGGCAGACCTCAATGACATGAGCCGGACCGATAATGTACCCCAGTCTCCAGCCGGTGATCGAATACGTCTTGGACAGCGAGCTGCAGGACAGCGTACGTTCAAACATCCCGGGCAGAGAAGCCATGTACGTATGCACATGCGGCTCGTACACAATATGCTCGTAGACTTCATCCGTAATTACGAACGTGTCAAATTCAACCGCGAGCCGGGCAATCTCCTCCAGTTCCTCGCGCGTGAACACTTTTCCTGTCGGGTTGGACGGATTGCATAAGACAATCGCCTTAACTCCCTGTTCAAAAGCGTTCCGCAATTTTGCGGAGTCAAACTGGAATTCCGGCGGGGCGAGCGGCACATAAATGGGGGTTACACCGGTCAGAATCGCATCCGCCGTATAATTTTCATAGAACGGAGAGAACACGATCACCTTGTCGCCCGGGTTGCACACCGTCATCATGGCCGCCATCATCGCTTCGGTGCTGCCGCAGGTCACAACAATATTCGTTGCCGGGTCTACAGGAATACCCATCAGCTTCGTCTGCTTGAGCGCAAGCTTCTCCCGGAACAACTCGGAACCCCACGTAATCTCATACTGATGGGGGCCGTCGTCCGCGACTTTCCGCAGTTCCTCCGTCAATTCCCGTGGCGGATCGAAATCGGGGAAGCCCTGGGATAAGTTAATGGCGTCATACTCTCTGGCTACACGGGTCATTTTGCGGATAATTGATTCGGTAAATCCGTCCAGCCTATTACTTAATTCCGGCATCGCCTTGGCTCCTTTTCTCTAAACATCCCGTACAATGGTATAAATATACACTTTTTATTTAAACATACCATTTTTGTCGGATTAACGACTTAAAGTATAGAATCCCCGCTGTGTCTTGTCAATGCTTTTTCTACATTATTCGCAATGAACCGACAGGAAAAAGTCTACCAGTCACCCGTACTATTTTGTAAAAAAACAAAACCTGCGAAGCCGCTTAAAAATCAAGATCTTTGCGGGCTTCTTCGTTATTCTGCATTCCTAATCTACTGTCTACCCAAATTCATACCTTAACCGGATCATATCCCGGCACTGTATGCCGTTCTCATAGATGGCCTCCGTATAATTTCGCACAAAAAAGTCACGATCCACGCCGACGATCCGAAATCCGCATTTTTGGTAAAGTATGAGCTGATGAATACTGGAATTCCCTGTACCGATCTCGATGTTCCGCACCTCCAAAGCTTTCGCTATTTCAATTGCGGCTTGCAGCAATCTTCTCCCGATCCCCTTGCCCTGAGCATCTTCCCTTACGGCGATATTCATAATCTCAACCGTCTCCGCATCCCTTGGCAGCAGTACAAGAACGCCAACCGGTGATTGCGGCGATGCCTCTTCGGACAATGTGGCAATGTAACAGGTTCCCTGCTTCAGATTGCGGTCTACCAATTCTCGGGACGGGTCGGCGAGCAGCAGCAGTTCATAAGGCGGCGTTTCGTCAGCGGCCAGCATACGGATGTGAAAATCCTGTCCCAGAGCATATTCCTTCATCATTAACAAATCACCTCCGCATGTATTGGTCTTTAGTATCAAATAAGCGGTCCAATTCAGACATTTTGCTCAGCAGTTAACACAGCATCCGCCGTTTTTATATTATATCTTCCGCTATTTTCGTGAGCTCGTCTACCAATATTGGGTTGTTTTTTTCTTTAACGCCTGTCTCTTACGATAGGAATGCCCTGCTTTCCATACAAATTAAAGGTACAGATAGTGAAATCAAAATATCCAGAAGATCCGGAAATTGTGAATAATATAATGAAGAAACCCACGGGGAAAATGAACTGTTCTCTGCGGGTTTTTATTCCAATTTACATATCCCCCCTGGGGGGATAAAATAAGACTAATATCATCCCCATCAACTACAGGTAACGGAGGAAATGCCGTGTCATCGAATCTGCTGGAGAGCGCGAGTAAAACCCGAGGGCAGAAAGTCAAAATCATACTGGCTTTAGCTATCCCGGCTATGATTGAGAATTTTTTTCAAACGGTCGTTGGATTTGTCGATACATTGTTTGTATCTAAACTGGGATTGACAGAGGTTGCAGCCGTCGGTGTCACCAACGCGATTCTGGCTGTTTACATAGCAGTATTTATGGCGCTGGGTGTAGGCACCTCCTCCATGATCGCGAAAAGCGTGGGGGCAGGAGATTTTGATAAAGCTAAAGCCATTGCCACACAGTCAACATGGGCAGCCTCGGCGGCGGGATTATTTTTTGGAATAGTTACCTTCTTCTTTGCCGGAACGTTATTGCGTGTCATGGGAGCGGAGCCGAATGTAGTAGCTGAAGGAGTGAAGTATTTCCGGATCGTCGCCGTGCCATCGATTCTGATTTCATTAATGACGGTATTCGGCAGCATATTAAGGGCGGCGGGCAATACCAAGACCCCTATGAAGATCGGATTGTGGATTAACGTCTTTCATATTCCTCTGGATTATGTACTTATTTTTGGGATTCCCGGGGTGGACGGTCTTGGGATTACAGGTGCGGCGTGGGCGACTACGATGGTACGAATTGCAGGTACGGTTCTGCTGTATCTTCATATTCGGAAGACGAAATTATCTTTCCCGATAACCCAGGGGTTCATTTTCAATCGTGAATTCGCTCTACCTTTATTAAAATTGTCCACACCTGCCGCTATTGAAAGGCTTATCATGCGTTTTGGCCAAGTGCTGTACTTCGGCTTAATTGTCCGGATCAGCACCGAGACCTATGCCGCTCACACCATAGCAGGCAATATTGAGGTGTTCTCTTATATGCCCGGATATGGCTTAGCGGTAGCGGCAGCTACGCTTGTAGGGCAAAGCTTAGGGGCGAATCGTCAAGATGATGCTTACCAGTTCGGAAAAATAGCTGCCGTGATCGCGGTCCTATTCATGTCCTTCGTCGGTGTTCTGTTATTCTTCCTTTCCCCTGATGCCGCAGCATGGTTTACAGACGAGACTGAAGTTCGTGGTATGGTCATTACAGCCCTGCGTATTGATGCATTCGCCCAGCCCTTCCTGGCGATTGGATTAGTCCTGGCAGGAGCATTGCAGGGCGCGGGAGACACCAAAAGTCCACTATACAGTACAACTATAGGCATGTGGCTTATTCGGGTTATAGGTGTTTATGTTCTGGGCATTTCGATGGGGCTTGGAATCGCGGGAGTATGGCTGTCTATTGCAATCGACCTGGTTGTCAGGGCGTTATTCTTAATGTATCGTTTCAACAAGAAAATTGCCTGATTCCCGTTTCCGGAAGTGCTGCTTTTCAAAAGATTGTTCATGTCCCTCCATGAAAATCCTTCTTTTTCAGTAAAATACCTCTGTACATACCGCCAAGCATAACTCCTTCATCGACCTGGATAGTAAAGTGATTCTGGTAAGAATTGATCCATTAACCGCGATACCGGCACTAACCCTTTATTCGCGGATTCCTTCCAAATCATTTTTGATATCGCGAAAATCACTTGGAAGATAAATGTTCACCGAAAATAAAGTACTAGACTGATCCTTTTATTTTCCGGATTTTCCCATACGACTCTGAGGCATATCTTAAAGACGGTTTCTTTAATCTCATGCAATGCAATAATACAAATTATTTGGATATATTTGTTTTTGGGCATAAAGATGAAATATTACTTGTTTCTAGAGGCTGCCGGCATCGGCAGTCTGCTCGTCTATCTGGCATTATAATGCAACTTTGTATATGATGGAACCGTCATTTATCAGAAGAGATAAGCGATAACCGAAGAATACGGAAAGGAGTAAAGAAATGGAGAAATATTGGAATCACAATACTGCATTTCACGAAGAGTTAGTAGCAGATGCAAAGGAACGAGGTGGCCGGGTCCTTGACATCGGCTGTGGTGACGGTTTATTGCTCCAACGCCTAGCGCCTTTCGCTCAACAGGTTGTCGGAATTGACCCTGATACGCAAACTATTGCGCGCGCGCAGACTCGTCTAGCTTCGATCTCAAATGTGTCGCTCATAAACGGCGACTTCCTTGCAATGCCAGCCCCTTCTCAGAAGGAACTATATTCTACGGTCATTTGCGTAGCAACTTTGCATCATATGGAATTGAGAGCCGCACTGTTAAAAATGCGCCAAGTTCTCGCACCAGGTGGGAGGCTCCTTATAGTTGGTTTAGCAGCCAACAAATCGTTCATAGATTTTTTCATCTCTGGACTTCTTGTTCTCCCAATCCGTTTCATGGAACGACTTCATGGCGGAATGCAAGACGTAGGTGTTCGGATTGCTGATCCTAAAGAGTCTTTAAGCGAGATTCGCCAAGCGGCACATGAGGTACTGCCTGGGGCAAATATCCGACGCCGCTTCTATTACCGATATCTAATGTCATGGAACAAACCTATATTAGACATTAACTAGCAACGCAACGTATCGTATGTAAAGATAGATTAAGCTAACGGATACGATAGTTAAAATATTACAGCGGCAACTTAAGACTATTTTTCTAGTCTAAGTGTGCCGCTGCGTCTCTATTCCCTTTGGGAAACACGTCAAATTGCTTCCATTTCATCGATGCCGTTACGTCATTGCCCTTTGAGACGCCCGACTCTTTTGATCACGCTATTGAAATTGATGCCCTTGCTGGCTCGTATAAGGCGTTTAATCGCCTGGTCCACCTTATGTTGAAAAAAAATGTAGGTATGCTAAAATAACTGTAACATAAATGAAAGGTGTTGGGGAAAGTATGTAATATTTCTTGCGTATTTTAGAGCAAATAAAACAACTGCTGTTTTATTTCTTTAAGCAAGAAAGTTACTTATTCTTCCCACTCAATACGTGTATACATTACCACTCCATTTATCATAATGTTTTATTGGAAGGTTTGTATCTGTTTGGGCTACAAGAAAGGTAACTTTCTTGTAGCCCTTATTTATTTTGATGGAGGAATTCGCCTGAACAGCTTTATCTGGAATGTAACTTTATTTTAGGAGGTTGTAATAAATGTTTGAAGTTGTGAATGTTTATGTGAATCGTTCATTGTCCGTTGGTACGGTTCACGATCAAATTAAACGGATGCCGGGGCATTATCCATCTATCGATAGATGCACGTAGCGACTCTAGCTGCAAGCTTCGTGAATTAAATCTAAGTTGGTTAATGCATATGCTAGAGGACCCTAAAAGGTGCTTTTGGCATTTTCTCCGGCTCAAGAGGAGAACAAACATGAAATCAACTTCAAAATACGAAAGAATTCAACACTTATTGTCGGATTTAAAACAACCTGCATATCGTTTCCAACAAATCGCGGACGCGATCTTCAAGCAAAGAATTGGTGAATATGACCGAATGACTATAATTCCTAAAGCTATAAGAAACGAGCTAATACAAAATTTTGGCGAAAGTGTTTTGAACCTAACTCCAGTTATGCAAAAAACATCTAATCAAGTTAATAAAGTGCTTTTTGCTATTGAAGGTAACGAACATGTAGAAGCAGTTCAACTTAGCTACGAACGCGGCTGGAAGTCATACTGCATTTCAAGCCAATGCGGATGTGGATACGGTTGTCGTTTCTGTGCTACAGGAACAATTGGACTAAAACGGAACCTAACCGCAGATGAAATTACCGATCAACTGTTGTACTTTCATTTAAACGGACAGGCTTTAGATAGTGTTTCATTTATGGGGATGGGGGAGGCTTTAGCCAATCCTTATATTTTCGATACGCTCAAAATTCTAACAGATTCACGAACCTTTGGCTTAGGGCATCGCAGAATTACAGTTTCCACCATTGGGAATATACCGGGGATAGATCGGTTAACAAAAGAATTTCCACAAGTTAACCTTACCTTTTCACTTCACTCCCCTTTTGATGAACAACGGAGTGAGCTTATGCCGATTAATAATCGTTTTCCGCTTAATGACGTGTTAAATAAGTTGGATCAGCATATTAGTGATACAGGTAGAAAAGTTTACATTGCGTATATATTACTTCGTGGAGAAAACGATTCAAATGAGCACGCAGAAGCTATCGCTACTTTATTAAAAAACCGAGGTCCTTGGGAACATTTATATCACGTCAATCTGATACCTTACAACTCAACCGACGTAACACTTGATAGTTTTCATCAATCTGACAAAGAACGAGTTCAAAGGTTTGCTCATATTTTAAAGTCAAAGGGAATCAAAGTCACTGTGAGGACTCAATTTGGAACGGACATTGATGCAGCATGCGGTCAACTTTACGGGCACAATAAGTGAAATTGAACGCTCCCCCACTTAGCTACACTTGAAGTGGGGGATTCTTGGGTAATCCCTTCT
>NZ_ASSD01000179.1 GCF_000520715.1 Paenibacillus zanthoxyli JH29 | reverse complement strand
CGCGTTTGTGGACACCCCCCGAAGGGGGGTTCGAGGTTCAGAACGTCGAGTGCCGTTTCACCGGCGGACGGTTCCAGATCGCGTTACTTCCGGGCGGGTCCTTTGACTATACGGTAAATCAGCTTAAAGAGTACTACCGGAATACGAGCGGCGGTCCAAAGGGACCATTTGTCGAAAGCGTACGGGATACCATATTCGCCGGAGTACCGGCTGTGGAAATGATCGTGCGGCAAAATAAAAGCGGCATCCCTTCCCGCATCCGAGCCATCGTCTTCAGCCACAATGATGTTGTCTTTACCCTTACGGCCACGCTGGGCGATGCGAACGCAACAGAAGCGCAGCAGGAAGTGCTGGAACGGACGCTCCAATCGTTCCGGTTTACGGATGAGGGGAAGCAGGATCAGGGGGCGAATTGATCACTGAAAATTGGATGCATCCTGCCGGTATGTATGTTGCCGGACGCAGATATTTTGGACAGATGCTTGGGAAAGTCGCTTTGAGGCAGTTGAACGGCATTCATGGCCTAGATGGAAAGAACCTCCAGACCGCGATCGAGGCGGAATGGAGGCTCTTTTTTTCACTAATCTGCACTTATGCGCTGTAAACGAAATTGAGATTCGCGTCTTTTAGCAGCGGCGCTTTCTCGTCTTTGGCCGACAGCACCGGCACTACATCGATAGGCCACTCCACGCCGATACCCGGGTCATTCCACAGGATGCCTCCGTCACATTCGGGCGCATATAATTCGTCGCACTTATACTGGACCTCCACGTCCTCGGTCAGCGTCATAAAGCCGTGAGCGAAGCCTTTGGGGATCAGCAGCTGCTTCTTGTTGTCCGCGCTCAGCTCGATCCCGAACCATTTGCCGTAGCTGGGGCTTCCCTGGCGTATATCGACGGCCACATCAAAGATGCTGCCGCGCGTACAGCGGACGAGCTTCGTCTGCGCTTTAGGGTTCAACTGGTAGTGGAGCCCGCGCAGCGTCCCTTTTACCGCCGAGTAGGATTGATTATCCTGCACGAAGTTCAGGTCGATCCCCTGTTCCAGAAATTTGGCCTGGCTGTAGGTTTCCATGAACCAGCCGCGATGGTCGCCGAATACCGTGGGTTCTACGATTAGAACGCCTTCCAGATTCGTTTGTGTAAATTTCATCGATTCCACTCTTTCCGCATTAATATTTGATTTTACCGTTAGCTACCTTGATCAAATACTGCCCGTAGCCGGTCTTGCTCAGCTTCTCGCCGCAGGCCAGCAGCTGCTCCTCTGTAATCCACCCGTTAATATATGCGATTTCCTCCGGCGCGGCGATTTTGATGCCTTGATGATCCTCGATCGTTCTGACAAAATTGGTTGCGTCTACCAGACTCTGATGAGTGCCAGTATCCAGCCACGTAAAGCCGCGTCCCAGCAGCTCCACATCCAGCTCGCCAAGTCTCAGGTATTCCTCGTTAACCGAAGTAATCTCCAATTCACCCCGCGGGGAAGGCTTTACGTTTTTCGCGATATCGACGACCCGATTGTCGTAAAAATACAGTCCCGTAACCGCATAGTGCGACTTGGGCTGTGCAGGCTTTTCTTCGATGGAGAGGACTTTGCCGTCCCCATTAAACTCCACAACGCCAAAACGCTCCGGATCGGGAACGTGGTAACCGAATACCGTAGCGCCCTGCGGTTTGTCCGAAGCACGTTTAAGCATTTGACGCATGCCGGCCCCATAGTAAATATTGTCCCCGAGAACCATAGCGACCGAATCGCTGCCAATAAAATCTTCTCCAAGAATAAAGGCCTGCGCCAATCCGTCGGGACTTGGCTGGATTTTGTACTGCAGCGAGATGCCAAACTGGGAACCGTCCCCCAGCAGACTCTCAAACCTCGGGGTGTCATCGGGAGTGGAAATAATCAAAATATCCTTGATTTCCGCCAGCATTAAAGTAGATAAAGGATAATAAATCATCGGTTTGTCGTAGACCGGCAGCAGTTGCTTGCTTGTAACCATAGTCAAAGGGTATAAGCGCGTGCCGCTGCCGCCTGCCAGGATAATGCCTTTCATTTTCTGAGTCAGCTCTCCCTGCTATATGTAATTTAATCCTCTTTGGCTATGTATATTTTACGCTTAACGTTCAACTGCTGTCTATTTCTCTTTACCTTTTTTCGCAAAAAATCGATTCCATTTCTATCTATTTCAAGTCTTATGGAAATGTAGAGATTGCTAGTGACAGGCTTGTAGCAGGTGACTGTGATATTTGATACAATAGATAGGTTAACCGGGCATCAATCCATTTCAATTCTTTGGGAAGTCCGGATCACATATGCTTGGCACATTAATAGACCCGTCCCTAGCGGACGGTTTGGGAGGATATAATGGAAGAGCGGGATATACGCAGGGAAGACGTGGAGCTGCTCGCACCGGCGGGCGACTGGGACTGCATGCGCGCGGCGGTGGCGAATGGGGCGGACGCTGTCTATTTCGGCGTGGAGAAATTTAATGCCCGGGCAAGAGCGAACAACTTTCAGATGGACGAACTGCCGGAAATCATGGCCTTTTTGCACAGCTATGGCGTAAAGGGGTTTCTGACGTTCAATATTCTAGTATTCGAGAACGAGCTTTCGGATGCAAAAGAATTGATCGACGCTTGCATAGATGCCGGTGTGGACGCGGTCATTGTGCAGGATCTCGGGCTGGTGAAGCTGATCCGCGAGATTTCGCCGGATTTTCCGATTCACGGCTCGACGCAAATGACGATTACTTCGCCGGAGGCGGTAGAGTTCACCAAGCCGTTCGAACTGGAGCGCGTGGTGCTCGGACGGGAAAATAATCTGAAGCAGATCCGTACGATTGGCGATCAGGCGCGTCTGCCGATGGAGGTGTTCGTGCATGGCGCGCTGTGCGTCTCCTATTCGGGGCAATGTCTGACCTCGGAGATGTGGGGCGGGCGCTCCGCCAACCGGGGCGAATGCGCACAGGCCTGCCGTTTGCCGTATGACCTCGTCGTGGACGGTGAGGTGAAGCCGATGGGGGACGTCTCCTATCTGCTGTCGCCAAAGGATTTGGCGGCTATCGACCTTTTGCCGGAGCTGATTCAGGCGGGCGTAACGTCCTTCAAAATCGAAGGGCGCATGAAAAGCCCGGAATACGTGGCGAATGTAATAGGCAAATACAGCAAGGCGATCGACCGTTATTTTGGCGGAAGATGGGCTGCTCCGTCCAAGGAGGAAATGCGGGAGCTGCAGCAGAGCTTCTCACGCGGGTTCACGCACGGCTTCCTGGAAGGCACGAATAATAAAAAGCTGGTGGACGGCACTTTCCCGAAAAGCCGGGGCGTGTATGTTGGCACCGTGGAGCAGATTTTGCGTGACGGGGTTGTCTGCCGGATTGAAGCGCCGATTAAACGCGGCGACGGCATTGTGTTCGATGCGGGCGATCCGACGAAAAAAGAAGAAGGCGGCCGCATCTACGATCTGCGCCGCAAATGCGTAAAGCTGGAAGGCGAAGCGCAGGAAGGCTGGATTGTCGACATTATCCCCGGACGCAGCGATGTCTCCTTGAGCCGTCTGCATATCGGAGACCGCATCTGGAAGACGAATGATCCGGCGCTGGATAAAATGCTGCGCCAGACGTTTGAAACGGAGAAGCCGTACCGGGTGTTCCCGGTGCATGTAAAGGCCGCAGGCCGTGCTGGCGAGCCGCTCTCTACCTGGTGGACCGACGTGCAGAAGGGCGTCACCGTTCGCGTCGACTCCGAGCTTATGCTGGAGACGGCGAACAAGCGCCCGATGGACGCGGCGCTGCTGGAAGAGCAGTTCGGACGCCTTGGCGGGACCGTCTTCCAGCTTGAGTGTCTGGACGCCGAGCTGGAAGGCGGCGTCATCGTGCCCATGCGCGAGCTGAACAGCATCCGCCGCCGTGCGGTGGAGCTGCTCGCTGGCGAGCGCCCGAAGCCGCCCGTATACGTGAAACGGGCGGTAGAGGTGTACGGCGACGCCGCTGCGCGCGGCGCGGGACCGGTCGCCCCGCTCAGAGCGGGCGACCCCTTCACAGGCGGCGGTGCTGCGCAGCTCACCGCGCTGTGCCGCAGCCTGCCGCAGGTGCAGGCTGCATTAAAGGCCGGCGTAACGTTCATCTACGCCGACTTCGAATTCATCAAGCAGTTCCCGGCAGCGGTGGAGGCCGTGCGGGCAGCCGGCGGACAAATCGCGCTGGCGAC
>NZ_ASSD01000178.1 GCF_000520715.1 Paenibacillus zanthoxyli JH29 | reverse complement strand
TATAGAGGAAGGAGTCTTCTCGGCTTTTTAGATAAACTCGATCACTTCACCGTTGGGACTGTAAACCAAGGCATTTTTCACCACAAGCGGCGGTTCGCCAAGAGACATCTGACTCGGTTCCACACAGGCCTTTGCTCCATGAGCAATGGCTTTTTGATATGTATCGTGTACATCACTCACATAGAAGGCCAGATGCAATAACGCTCCGTAAGCTACCTCCTCCTCATACGAGGCTTTTTTGCCTTGGGCTGGAATGACGGCTTCATTATCAAAAACTTCAATGCAGGTTCTTCGATCGGGTGAAACGAGCATGGATGCTTCTTTGATCTGAAAGGAAGGCAGACTCCAATAGTGACCTACCTTAAAGCCTAAGACTTCAGTATAAAAGGCAATAGTCCCTTCATAATCTTTGGCTTGGATCGCTACATGTGAAAGACCTTGTACACTCATCAATATCGCTCCTTATCTGTAAGTTGTTAATATATAAGCTGAACTAAAGATTTTCCCATCAGATACCAGTCGCAACTACGAGGAAC
>NZ_ASSD01000177.1 GCF_000520715.1 Paenibacillus zanthoxyli JH29 | reverse complement strand
AGCCTATAACTTGTACAGCGGCGGCAGCGGCACCGGATTCTATGTTTTTCCGAAGCCTGCTCCACAGCCTTCCACTGCCCATGTCTCGATTGCCATTGAAGGACCGGAGGCTCCGATTGCGGAAGGAACGGTGTACGCTTCAAATGTGCTTGACGCGCTCAAGCGGCTGGCGGTGGCCAAGGATATCCCTTTATCCGTGTCAAGCAATGATTATGTAACGTCGATTCAAGGAATTTCCGCAGGGAAATACGGATCGTATGATGGATGGATGTACGCCGTAATCCGGAATGGTCAATATGCGGACGCGAATACGGGTATGGCGGGATTCGCTCTTCAAAATTCCGACCAAGTGCTCATTTATTACACAGGATCTGATACTGGCCTGGTTGATTCTGTAACTTTTTCTCCGGTTAACCCGAAGCCGGGAGAAGCTTTTACGGCGACGGTTATGAAAAAGGCTTCGGCCAACGTAAATGGCAGCTATGAACTGGTAACGGTTCCGGCTGGGAATGTTCAAATCAACATCGGCGGGGAAACAGTATCGACCGACAATCAGGGAGTTGCTTCTTTCTCAAGTAAAGCCGTTCAGTCATCCGGTACTTATACAGTTACAATTACGGGCCATCAGAGCGGGGCGGCGCCTAGTATTGTCCGGGCAAAGACCATCCTGTATGCAGGCGGTGAAAAAAATCCTGCCGTACATGCTGCTGCGGCTGTGGAAGGTCCTCAGGGGCCGATTGCTGAAGGTGAAATTCAGGGCTCAACCGCCCTTGAAGCGCTCAAGGACATCGCCTGGAAGAAGGATCTGGGCATAACGGTAACCGGTGGCACTTACGGAGATTATGTAACGGCGATTCAAGGCGTCGAAGCGGGTGCTTACGGCGGCTTCGATGGATGGAATTATGCAGTTAAGCGTGATGGCCAATGGATATCGCCAAGTGTAGGGGCAGGCGCTTTTCCACTGCTTCAAGGGGATCAGGTTGTTTTCTATTATGGGGATTTTGGCACTCAGCTGGTGAATTCCGTTACGGTTTCCAAACCTCAACTTCAGGCGGGTGATGGGTTTAATGTAACGGTTAGCAAGTTGGGCTGGGACTATGATCCGGTAACATATGAACCGACTCCTGTTATTTCTGGAGCGGATGGGGTTCAGGTTGCTGTCGGTGGGCAGACCGCCGATACGAACGGAGAGGGTATAGCATCCTTTGACGGACTGCCCGCCGGAAATTATACGATCACGGTTACCGGCTACAAGAACAACGCCGCACCGGGCATTGTTCGTTATACACAGCCATTGATTGTTTCCGGGCAAACCAATCCGCCGGCGCTGTCCAAGGCAACCATTTCCGTTGTCGGCAATACTGTAAAAGGAACGATTCTTCCAAGCACTTCGGTTCCCCTGAATGCGGGCGATACTCCATACAGTCTGCTCGTTCGCACGCTGGGCAGTGGCAAAGTAGGGTTGCAGACAACTTCGGGGGGCGTGTATGTCTATGCGATTGACGGTCTGGCTGAATATGACGGAGGCCCCGAGAGCGGCTGGAAGTATTTCGTCAATGGAAACGAACCGTCGGTCGGCGCCGATAAGTATGTGCTTCAAGACGGAGACGAGGTGCTGTGGAAGTATGTTACCTCTTTGACGGAAACATCTACCGGCAGCACTTCGGGCACACCAGATCCGGCAGCTTCCAGTGTGGCGATTACTTCCGCCAATACGCTGCCGCTGAATCAGGTTGGCGCGACAACAGCGGTAAGCGGCACGCCGATGACGGCAGAGAAATCCGCCGAACTGGCCAAGACGCTGGCGGCAAACAGCGTATCCTTGGCGCGTTTGGCTACATCGGCTGGAGCTACCTTGAAGGATGCGGCGGGCGAGGTGCAGCTGCAAATTCCAGCGGGAGCGGTGGAAGGCGGCACCGTTACCATTAATGTGCAGGAGCAGCCTTCATCCCGGCCGGAGCTGGTATCCGGCTTGTACGAGTTCACGCCGAATGGAACGAAATTTGCCAAGCCTACGGATTTGTCCATCCAAATTCCCGTTGGTGCGCGCTATCCGCAAAATCTGGCGCTGGCCTGGCTGGATGAAAAGACGAATCAATGGATTCCGGTTCCGGCCGTATTGGATTTGTCGACAGGAACGATTTCCGGTAAAGTGAGCCATTTTACCAAATACGCTGTAGTTGACCGCAGCAAATGGGAACCGGCCGGAAGTGCAATAGCAGCCGATATTTCGGCAGCGGCGGAATGGATCTTGTCGGCGGGCGAGCTTAGCGATTGGCAGGCCTTCGGCTTGGCCCGTTCCGGCAATGCGCTTCCGTCAGGATATCTGGCCGGTGTGCTGAAGCAAATAGCGGAGAGCAAGGGCGAATTCCGCAAGGTGACCGATTACGAGCGCCTGGCGCTCTCAATCACCGCTGCTGGCGGAGATCCGAGAAATGCGGCGGGATGTGATCTGATCGCCAAAATCTATAATAACAAGAACCTCACGAACCAGGGCAGCAACGGACCGATTTTTGCGCTTCTTGCGCTGGACAGCGGAAACTATTCTGTTCCAGCGGATGCGGCATGGACTCGAGAGAAGCTGGTTCAGTGGATATTGGATATACAGAACACGGACGGAGGCTTCCCGCTGACTAAGGGCGGCGAAAATAACGTGGACCTTACCGCGATGGCGGTCGCCGCACTGTCGGCGCACAAGGAAGAAGCCGGAGTGCAGGCAGCCGTCGATCAAGCGGTGGCCTGGCTCTCGGCGCAGCAGCTGGAAGACGGCGGCTACAAGCTGTCCGGCGAAGAGAATAGCGAAAGCGTGGCACAGGTTATCATCGCCCTTTCCGCAGCGGGTATCGGACCGGGTGATGTCCGGTTTGTCAAAGCGAAGGGAAGCCTGCTGGGTAATCTGGCGACCTTCAAGCGCAGCGACGGCGGCTATGCGCATACAGTGAATGGCGGCAGCAGCGGGTTGGCGACCGAGCAGGCGCTGCTTGCCTTGACGGCGTATGATCTGTATCTGAACGGAAAAGGAAAGCTGTACAGCTTGACTGATGCCCCGGCAGCAGCCGGAATCGTATTCGCCGACGAGCATCAAATCTCGGCATGGGCGCTGTCTTCGGTGCATGAAGCTTTTGACAAAAAGCTAATGGAAGGTATGGGCGGAGCAAGTCCCTTATTCGCGCCGAAATCGGCGATTACCCGGGCGCAGTTTGCAGCCCTGCTCGTCAGATTAACCGGGAATACGCCTGCTGCTTCCACGGCGGTTTCCGGCTTTGACGACGTAAAACCCAATTCATGGTATTATGGATATGTGATGAAAGCCAAAGAGCTTGGCGTAATCGGCGGAGTAACGGCTGCTTCGTTCAAGCCGAACCAGCCCGTCAGCCGCCAGGATATGGCGGTGATGATTGCGCGGGCCTACAAGCTGTCTCCTTCGTCCAGAGCATCCTTCAAGGACGGCGCCGCAATCGGCAATTACGCGCTTGACGCGGTGAACGCGGTCACGGAGAAGGGGTACATGACCGGCTTCGGGGGCTCGTTTGATCCAAGCGGCGTCGTCACGCGGGAAATGGCGGCGGTTGTAGCGGTCAGACTGCCCTAGT
>NZ_ASSD01000176.1 GCF_000520715.1 Paenibacillus zanthoxyli JH29 | reverse complement strand
GTCAACAGCGTGGTCCGCAAGCTGCCGGCCGCTCCCGTCGAGTCCGGCGGAACCGCTTATGTGCCGCTGCGTTTTGTCGGCGAAGCCACCGGCGGCGGCGTAGTCTGGAACGCGTCCTCAAGAAGCGTCCAAATTACAAGACCTGTATCCAAAAGCCAGGATAAAGCGGACATTGTCTCCCTGATGAGCACGCTGACGAGCTATTTT
The DNA here is from genome assembly GCF_000520715.1 of Paenibacillus zanthoxyli JH29. GTDB lineage: Bacteria > Bacillota > Bacilli > Paenibacillales > Paenibacillaceae > Paenibacillus_AQ > Paenibacillus_AQ zanthoxyli. The sequence goes on along the minus strand of NZ_ASSD01000176.1, from coordinate 8,226 downwards.
AACTCGGAGAATACAGCGGGGATTACCTCTTTGTCCCAGGCAGGCTCGGACTTCGCTCTGAGTATCAGCGCCATTGAATTTTCATTCCGCACTTACGATTTGAAGAGCGAAATCAAGAGCGTCGATATCCTTAGCCTTGATGCGAATGAAGCTACGGTGGCTACAGTAGAGACCTCCACCCGCATCGGAGGAGCCTATATTCCGGACACGCAGGACGAGTATATCTATACCCTTGTCCGTAACGGATCATGGAAGGTATCGAATATACAGACTCAGAAATCGACCCTTCTCTTGACGCGAGACCAAGGGATGAAGCCCGCTGAAATGCCGCAAAGCATCAGTACAGCCATTCAGGAATTGCTCAAACGCCATTATCAGAGCCTGAACGACAAAAATGTGGCCGGAACGCTATCCACCTTAACTTCTCATGGCGAAGCACTTAAAGATACGCAAAAAAAATCCTGGGAGGATTTCTTCAAGTCGTATAATTTGAGCTATGCCGTCTCAGCTTCAAATGTCTTTTACTACAGCGAAAATGAAGCAGCCGCCTATGTCGAGCGGCAAATTACGGATAAGAATGAATCGGCGACTTACAACCAGACCCTCATTCTGGTACTGAACAAGTCAGCAGAAGGCACCTGGACCATCAGTAACAGCTACACCGTCTCCGATACAATGGAAGGCGAAACAAATAATCCGTAAAGGATGTTTTTATGATGAGATCATTCAAAAAATTAACGGCCGCAGCCGCCGGAAGCTGTCTAGCTTTATCGCTAGTTTTATCTCCCGCTGCTTTTGCCGCCGATAGCAGTGAGGCCGCCAGTAAGACTTCTTCGGAAACCGAATTGATTAATGAGGTTATGCAGTACATAGAGAACTACAACTTGACCGGTGCTGACAGGGATGCCCTGATCCGCGCTGCGATCGACGGTATGGTAGACTCGCTTGACGATCCTTACAGCCAGTATTTCAGCGGCGAGGAGAGTAAAGAGTTTCAAAATCAGTTGGCCTTGGATTACGTGGGTATCGGGGTACAATTGGTCTTTACGGGTAACGAGCTGTATATCGAACAGATCATGCCCGGATCGCCTGCGGAAAGCGCAGGGCTCAAACGCGGGGATACGATTCTGAAGATTAACGGTGTGAAAGTCAGCGAGATAAAGAACGATCCGATCAGCGGAGAGGCAGGGACCAAAGTCACGCTGCTCATCCAGCGCGGCGGGGCGGCCAAGACTTACACCGTAAAGCGGAGCGAGATCAATTATCCATCCGTTTCCGGCAAAATCGTTGGGCCGAAAATCGCCTATATTTCGCTGAACGGCTTCACAGAGGATTCGGACGAAGAATTTGCAGCCGTACTCAAAAAAATGCGCGCGGCGGGAATGAAATCCATGGTCCTCGATCTCCGGAACAATGGGGGCGGGTACATGGATTCCGCCTATAACATCGCCTCTCAATTCATTGACAAGGGAATCATGATGTACACTGCGGACAACACGGGCGAGCTTACTCCGGTAACGATTACGGACGGCTCTAAAATGAATGTGCCCGTAGTTATTCTAACGAACGAATATACCGCCAGCGCCTCCGAAGCACTGACCGGGGCGCTGCATGACAATCATCTGGCTACCGTTGTCGGTACCCAAACCTTCGGAAAAGCGCGGATTCAAAGCCTGCTGGACCTCTCCGACGGCGGTCTGCTCAAGCTGACCACGGAACGGTATCTGACTCCAAGCAAAGCCGATTTCAACCATATCGGGCTCTCGCCGGATCTTGAGGTCAAGGGCGAGGCGGCGCAGATTATTACCGCCCTTCAGCTTGCGGGCATGAAATCGATTGAGGCTGCGGGCGACAATCACATTCTGGACGTTGGCGGCACCGCCTTTGCCGGCAATGTCGGTCTGGTGAAACAGGGCGGCAGAATCTACGGCTCTGCCCGCGTACTCTCCGCACTTGTAGAGAGCAATCTGGCATGGGACGCCAAGAATAAGAAGGTCATCGTGACTACCGGGTCCGGCAAAGCATCCAGCTTTACCGTTTCCTCCAAAGAAGCGCTCTCCCAAAACGGGGAAACCTTCATTGCACTGGGTGCCTTCAAGAAGAAATTTCCGTCCCTGGTCTGGGCCTATAACCAGACGCAAAATCGTCTGACGCTATCCGTAAAATAAGGGCAATCCTTATCCACATCCACTATTTTGGCCTAAAATAATAAAGGTGCCGCCAACGTTCAGGCTGAACGTCGGCGGCACCTTTATTCATGGTATCGGCCCCTAAGCCGGTGGCTTCGATGGCGTTATTGCTGGCCCGCAGGACCTTGGGGCGGCTTCTGCCGAGTGTCCCTAGCTTTGGCTTCCCGGTTCTGGTAATCCCTGTTTTGGTTCCCCCGCGCCTGGTTTTCCCGGCCCTGATTCTCCAAGCCCTGAGCTTCGCGCGCCTGAATCTCACGCGATCCGCTTTTTTTGCCTTGATATTCCTTGTTCCTGTTATCTCTGCTGCGTTCCTTGAACGGTCTCTCCTTGGGAGTAAATTCTTTAACTGGCTGCTCCCGGGAAACTGCCGACTCCGCTTGGAACTTCCTGGAGGATAATTGCGGAATGGCTTCCTTCTTGGCGGAAGTCTCCTGGGAAGCGGCCTCCTTGACAAAGATTTCCTTCGGAACCTCTCCCGGCTCCTTGATCAGAATATCCTTGGCATTTGGGTCCTTCGGCGCATCCTTCAGCTTGCGGAGGACGAAATAGGCACAGCCGAAATTGCAATATTCATTGATATAATCTACCAATCCGCAAATCGCCGTGTCCCGGTTCACTTTCGGGTGATTATCCCGGTAAAATCCTTTCAAACGCAGCTGGTTGTAGCCCCAATCGCCAACAATATAGTCGTAGCGGTCAAGCACCTCGCTGTACCTTCCACGGAAGCTTTCCGGATTCCAGCCTTCCTTATGATTCACCATGAGCTCGTAGCTTTTGCCGCCTATAATGATCAAGCAAGACTCGCCTGCCTTTCACAAAAAAATATGTTGCGCCGGCGGTCAGTTGGCCGCCGTGCGTTCCCCGCGGGTCTTCGCGGCCGATTCGACCTGCTCATGCGCATGGTAAGAACTGCGTACGAGCGGCCCAGCCTCAACGTGGCTGAAGCCCCGCTTCAATCCCTCTTCCTTCAGCCGTACAAACTCCTCCGGCGGATAGTATTTGACGACGTCCAGATGCTGCGGAGAAGGCTGCAGATATTGGCCCAGCGTAAGGATATCGCAGTCAACCTCGCGCAAGTCGTCCATCGCCTGCAAAATTTCGTCCCACTCCTCGCCGACGCCCAGCATAATACTGGACTTGGTCGGAATGTTCGGCTTCATTTCTTTAGCCCGGCGCAGCAGCTCCAGGGAGCGGCGGTACTTCGCCTTCGCCCGCACCCGGTCGGACATGCGCTCGACGGTCTCGATATTATGATTCAGAATGTCGGGATTGCTGTCCATAACAATCTGGAGACTGCCCTGGTCGCCGAGAAAATCGGGAATGAGCACTTCCACGCTGCACAGCGGCAGGCGTCTGCGGATCGCGGCAACCGTCTCGGCAAAAATCTTCGCTCCGCCGTCCTTCAAATCGTCGCGCGCCACGCTCGTTACGACGCAGTGCCGCAGATTCATGCCTCCTGCGGCTTCGGCCACTCGTTCCGGCTCCTGAAGATCCAATTCGGTAGGCATCCCGGTGTTAACCGCACAGAAACGGCAGGCGCGGGTGCAAATATCGCCCAGGATCATAAAAGTAGCGGTACGGTTCGCCCAGCATTCGTAAATGTTCGGGCAGCGTGCCTCTTCGCAGACGGTATGTAAAGTTTTAGAACGCATCATCCCTTTAATATCCTGATAATTCTCGCCGGTCGTCAGCTTAATCCGAATCCAATCCGGCTTGGGTTGTTTGGCAGTTTCTTTTCTGGTCATGGTAGTAAACCCCTCTTCCGACTGAATGTGAAAAGCTTTAAAGTTACTGCCTTTCATTATAACATGCGCCGTAGGGAAATGCCTGCTTTTGTGAAGGAAGAGTGACAAACTCAATAGCGAGGCCAGAATCCAGCGGTATAAAATGTGCGGATTTGTTCAATCTAAGATATAGCTTAGTTCATACGGAATGAAAGGAGAACTATTACTGTGCCGTTATGGAGCGTAAATACGAGACGGGTACTGCTGTCTCTATCTGCGGCGGCTCTGCTATGGGGAACTCTTGACAATCCGGCGGTAAATGCCGGTCTTACCCCTCCGAAGGATACGAGAACCACAGCAGTCCCGGAAAAAAAAGATAAGCCAGCAGGTAAACCTCAAGCCGCTAAAAACGGCAGTTCTACCTCCGGTTCACGGAATACCCTTCGTTCTGCCGACGCCGGAAACGTCTTTGCCATCCGCCAGGAGCTATACGATCAAATGAGTGCAGCCACAGGCATTCCTTGGTTCCGTTTTGCCGCCATTGACCAATATGAGCGTACCCTTACCAAAAAAAGTAAAGGCAGGAGCGGTGAATCTCAGCGCCTCACCGGAATTCATATCCCGGCGCCGCTATGGTGTGGACCGCTGAATCCCAACCAGGAGGACGTCTCTCCGGCTTCAATTGCCTTCTTCAACGGCATTGGCCGCGACGGCTCAGGAGACGGCAAAGCCGATCCGGAGAACGATCTCGACGCGCTGTACACGATGGCCCGCCACCTGATGAAATACGGCAATTCCGCCAGCGACTTTGGCATTGGCGTCTGGGAATACTACCATAACCCCCGCGCTTCCCAGCGCGTCGCCCAATTCGCGAAGCTGTACGATCATTTCGGCCGTCTGGATTTGTCGGGCAGCGCTTTTCCGCTCCCGCTCGGCAGCACCTATTCCTTCCACAGCACCTGGGGAACCGGAAGAAGCTGGGGCGGCGCGCGGATACATGAAGGCACCGACCTGTTCACACCGTACGGCGTTACTGTGCGGAGTACCTGTTACGGCATTGTGGAGACCAAGGGCTGGAACCGATACGGCGGCTGGCGGATCGGCATCCGCGACATCGAGAACCGCTACCACTATTACGCCCACCTCTCCGGCTTTGATAAATCGCTGTCCGCCGGCGATATCGTCACTCCCGGACAGCAGCTTGGCTGGGCCGGCAGCTCCGGCTACGGCAAACCGGGCACTCAGGGTAAATTCCCGCCGCATCTGCACTACGGCATATATAAAGACCGCGGGCTCACAGAATGGGCCTTCGATCCTTATCCGCTGCTGAAGCAGTGGGAGAATGCGGAACGGAAGGCGCTGCATAAGAACAAAAAGGGCAGCTTTGGCAAGAACACATATTGAGAAAAGTGGTGCGTCTTCTCGTGGAGAGAACTTCCGTTTCCCGCCGAAATAGAAGACTTTAGCGTCCAGATTCGTCTCTGCCAATGCCGTATTCCGCCAGTTTGCGGTACAAGGTCGACTTGCCGATATTCAGCATCCGGGCAGCCCCCACAACATTACCGCTGCTTGCATCCAGCGCGCGGCGGATGCTCTCTATCTCGCTCTGCCGCATGCTCTTGACTGAGCAAGGATCGGCAGGTGCGGACGCATGGGCGAGCGTAGGACGCGGGTCCGGCGGGCTGTTTTCCTTCTGCCCGGACGGAACCCGGACCGCATCCGATTCGGAAATACATTCCGAGCCGCATAGATAGTAGGCGCGCTGTACCGCGTTTTGCAGTTCACGCGCATTCCCTCTCCACTGCCGGTCTTGCAGTCTTTCCAGAAATGCGGGGTCAAACCGTTTGGCCGGCCCGGGATTATCCCGATTGCACTTGCGGAGGAAGAGCTGGGCAAGCGGCGCGAGATCCTCGGTACGCTCCCGCAGCGGCAGCAGCTTGAGGTTAATGACATTGAGCCGGTAATACAAATCGCTGCGGTAAGTCTTCTGCGAAATTTCCTCCAGCAGATCGCGGTTGGTGGCCGCGATGACCCGGACGTCCAGCGTGCGTTCATGCTTGCCGCCGATTCGCCGGACCTTGTGGTTATCCAGCACCCGCAGCAGCTTGGCTTGGATCTCCAGCGACAGTTCCCCGATTTCGTCCAGAAATAGGGTTCCGCCATTCGCCAGCTCGAACTTTCCGGGATTGCCTTCACGCAGCGCGCCGGTAAATGAGCCTTTTTCATACCCGAACAGTTCACTCTCTACCAATTCTCTCGGGAGCGCCGCGCAATTTATAGCGATAAACGGTCCATCCGCGCGCAAGCTGCCGTTATGAATGGACTGGGCAAACAGCTCTTTGCCGGTGCCGCTCTCTCCTTCGATCAGAACCGTGCAGTTCGTTCTGGCGATTTTCCTTGCAAAATCGATCTGTTCCCGCATATAAGGATGATGGGTTACGATATCCTCAAACCGGTAGTTCGCCTTGAAGCCGGCAAGCTGATTAACCTCTCTGCGCACCTGCCTCGCTTCCCGGATCGTAAGCGACGCTCCGATGATCCGATCACCAAAGGAGTATGGAAAGATATTGGCCATGCAATCGATTTTTCTGCCATTTACTGTAAGTGTGCAATCCGCATAACTGATGCAGCGCTTGTTCCGGAACACGCCGTCTAGATCGACATCCTGCAGCAGTTCCTTAATATCCAGCCTCCGAACCTCTTCCATCCCCAGCATAAAAATCGAGGCCAGCCGTTCATTAAACTGCCTGACCCGATAGTCCGTATCAATCACCAGCAGTCCGTCCTGCATCGACTGAAATACGGCATTCATCAGCTGGTTCGTCTCCAGCACGTTAAGCTGTTCTTCGATGCTGCTTACGGCCGATACAGCGATGCCGAAGGTATGGGGATGCACATCCTCCGCTTTGCCTGACAGGTCCAAACATCCGATCACTCTCCCGGAGCTATCATGAATAGGGGCCGCCGAGCAGGTCCATGCATGATGCGATTCGCAGTAATGCTCGCCCCCGAGCACCTGCAAAGGCATGTCGATGGCCAGCGCGGTTCCGACGGCGTTGGTGCCGACGCTGAGCTCATCCCATTTTGCCCCCTCGATAAAATTCACCTTCGCGCATTCCGGCTCAATCTCCTTGTTAAGCAGGGTGCTGAGCAGCACCCCATCCTGGTCAGTCAGAACGATGGCGTAAACGGTATCCTTGATCACCTGATAGATGCTGTTCATAATCGGTTTGGCTACGGATATGAGCAGGCTCTTCTCTTCCAGCCGCCGCGCCAGCTCCTCCTTGGATACCTGCACCCCTTTTCCCTGCTGCGGGTTAACTCCGGCCATCCGGCATCTCCTCCATGAAGCGGCAATAACAGGCCGTATTCCTTCTGGGACCTCCCCCTGTTCTTCAAAAGCATCCCAGCTTCTCACCGTAGTCGGATAACTGATCATAATAAGCCGCCTCCCCCTTGTCTTTGCATGCTTTTGGCGCTTCCCGCGCAGCAGATGCCCTCAAGAAACGGCGTTACCCGACTGCCAATAGGTATCGGCCCACCGCGCGCTGGCGACCGCGAGTTATATTTGTATGCGCTTACACTCTTGCTTTATTATAAGGGGCTGCCTGGAAGCTGATACATGCAAAAAAACGGATAAGATGAACTTCTCATGACAATTTCCCAATATGGGAAAAGGCAGCGTCCGTTCATCTTATCCGCAGGCGGAAGCAGGGAGCTTCGCTTAATGCGAATGGATCGCGCGATGATTCACGGCCAGCGCCGCTTCGAGCAAAGCTTCAGACACGGTTGGATGCGCATGCACCGTCGTTTCGATTTCATCCACCGTCGATTCCAGCCGAATCGCCAGTGCGCCGGTCGCGATCATATCCGTGGCCCTTGGACCGGCAATATGAAGTCCGAGTACTTCACCGGTCCGCGCATCGGTTACATATTTGACCAAACCATTGGTTTCGCCCATAATCATGGATTTACCGTTGGCCTGAAGCGGAAAGCTTCCCGTCTTCACTTCCAATCCTTGTTCCCGGGCGCCGTCTTCGGTCAAACCGACCGAAGCCAGCTCCGGTCTCGTATACACGCAGGACGGCACCGTCCGGAAATCCACCGGGGACGGCTTCCCCATGATATGCTCCACCGCAACGACGCCTTCCGCCGAGGCGACATGCGCCAGCATGATTCCGCCGACGCAGTCGCCGATGGCGTAAATGGACGGCACCGCCGTCTGCATGTTGCGGTCTACCTCTATGGCGCCCTTCTTCATAGAGACGCCGAGAATCTCAAGCCCAAGTCCCGACGTCATCGGACGGCGGCCA
>NZ_ASSD01000175.1 GCF_000520715.1 Paenibacillus zanthoxyli JH29 | reverse complement strand
ATATATTAATATATTAATTAATATATTTAGATATAGTTAAACCTCATAAGCAGAAAGCTTCAGGTTCATTATTGCCTGCAGTTCCTTTTTGTCTTTAAGCGATAGCATACGGTATTTCTTTAAAAGAAAACTCTCTTCTGGGCTTAAAGATGAATTAAAAATAGATGTCCAAGTATTATTTATAAGTGACGAGATTTCTCTGGATGACATTTCGCTTTGTAGCTCTTCGGAAAAATGACTGATTGTTTCGTTGATTAAGATGTATGTTCTTTTTAGAAGATACTCTTTATAGCTATCCAATTCTTCATTATAACTCTCCTCTAATTCATTACCCCGTAAAATCCAATCTGTTTTTATCTCAAATTGTTTGCTTATAGATATCACTGTTTCAACTGAAGGATTAAATTTACCCTTCTCAATTTCACTCAATGTACCTTGAGAGATTCCAATAAGGGAAGCAAAAGCAGCCTGGCTCATGGAGTGTGAATTTCTAATTTGTTTTATTCTCTGTCCAATACTCACGGTGCTCACCCCCCTTATAACATCTTTTTATTATACCCCTTAAAGTGAAAATTCAGCTAATTTCAACATGAAATCCACCGAAAAATTCAATTGAACTCCTTCATGAACATAAATCGGTTAAAAGATGTATAAAATTACGGAAAAATAATCTATAATATAATAATATTTTATCGGAAAACGGATCTATTATTTCGGAGGTTTTCTAATGAAGTGGTGGAATCAAACAAACTGGGAGTTAGAGGATGAGTTATATAAGCCAAAAAGAAAGGTGAATAATCGCTACAGTCATAACCATCATCATATTATCGGGAGCTTTTATAGCACCAAAATACACCGGCCAGTAAATTATGAGTCTTTGGGAGAAAGGCTATTTTATTACTACTTGGAGATAGACAGGGAAATAATAAGGTATTATGAACAGCCTGTAGAGGTTACTGTGGTGAATGAAGACGGGAAGAAGTGGTCTCATGTGCCTGATGTCTTATTCTTCAAGCGTGGTTCGGTGCCAATGCTCTGTCAGATCAAAGAGAGTGAAGAAGAGGCTATGAAAGACCCAAAATTACAGTTGGTTAATTCTTTCTGTGAGGAACACGCTCGATTACAAGGTTGGTTGTATGAAGTCATCTATCCCAAAACGTTACCCGATGTTATTGCCCGAAATCTCAGGCACTTAAAAAGATTCCTACGTCCACGGCATTATTATCCGCAATGGGAAAACAGGGTGGCTCAGAGACTAATTCATTTGAGAAGTTGTTCCGTTAGAAGACTGGCGGGAACTTTTGGGGATCAGATAGATCCACTATTGTTAATTCCTTTAATTCATTACTTGATTGCAGTTGGAGTATTTACTACTGATTTCAATCAGCTGATTAACTCAAATTCGCTAGTGATGTTCAATCAAGAAAATAGCAAGATGCAAATTAATTTTAAGGAGAGAAACTACAGTGACTATTAGTAACTTAAAAGTTTACTCGGAGTTCTCGCTGTATGGAAGGTCTCATAAAGTCGTTGCTATTGATCCACCTCATGTATGGATTCGGAGGTCGGACGGAGAAGATCAAAAGATCAACCTTATCGCATTGATTAACCATCCCACCTATGTTCCAGGAGAAAGTCTGTCCAAGCAAAAAATGATAAGGCTTCAGGATAATACGTCGGTTACTTTATCTGAGAAGAAGCAGAAGGAAGTTACTATTAGATTTGAATTGATTTTACCACTAGTACTACTGGATCAAATCAAGGAAGGGAATATTCGCGCTGAGAATCAATTCCATGATAAATTTGACTATCTATTGTATTCGGGGGAAGTACTTCGACATATGACACAAGAAGCTCTAGTTGAGCGAATTATTCTCAAACAAAAAACTACCAGATCAACATTAATGAGATATAAAAGGGCTTACTTAAATGCTGAAAATAATATAGGTTATGGTTGCGGGCAAGAGGGCCTGGTGTCACAAAAAGGCAAAGGATACACCGGTCGAAAGGATAATATGGAGCTCATTATCTGCGATCCGAAACACCCTGAAACTATACTGGATGTTTTGTATGTGAGAAAAACAGAGGAGCAAATACAAATTTTAAAAGAGGTTATAGAGAATCATTACCTTACAAAGTATCGCATCTCAATCTCAAACATCGAGGAAATAATAAATAGAAAGTGTCTACAGAATGGAGTAGAAAGAATAAGTTATACAACGATTAGAAATATCATAAGTCGAGTTGATGACAAAGCAAAGGCAACTTATCGGAGTCTAAGGGATGCCAAAAAAATATACGATGAAGTTGCCCGCGGGTATGCAAATAGAGATGCCTTAGGCCCACTCGATATTATTCAAATTGATCACACTCGGCTGGATATTATGGTTATTGATGAGCTTACAGGTGTGGTTGAAAGACCCTGGATTACACTAGGTATTGATGTATTTAGTCGAATGCCTTGGTGCCTATACATCTCATTTGAGCCACCCTCTATGGATATTGTTCGAAAGGCGATCCAACACGGAGTCTTCGTTAAGAATAATAAAGATACATATGATACAGAGAATGACTGGGAGGCATTTGGGATTCCGAATATTATCTATGTGGATAATGGTTTGGATTTTAAAGGAACTGACATCAAAAGGCTGGTGAATGAAACACTGCATTCAGAAATCATGCACAGACCGGTAAAAGTCCCTCACTATGGTGCGGTTATTGAGAGGCTTTTCCAGACTATTAATTCAAAGCTAATACATCAGCTGCTGGGAACCACCAAAAGCAATCCCGTGATGCGTGGAGAAATAGATTCAGAGGATGAAGCGTGTCTTACTCTGAATCAGATTCGAAAAATTATGAATCTTTACCTTACAGACATTTATCCGTATGAAGAACACAAGGGTTTGTCTCATACCGAAACACCTGCCCCTGTTCTTAGATACCGGGCAGGTATCCAAGAGGACGGATATCCGGATTGGATCGATCAGCAGTATGAGGAGAAATACAAGATCGAGTTCATGTTAACCTCGAAAAAACCATATACACGGGACGGCGTGCGTTGGGAGAACAAGATATATAAGTGCAAAGAAGACAAAGATCTTATTGCTAAAAGAACCGTAAAGTATGTAGTGAAATATGACCTCGATGATATCTCTAAAATATATTTATTGCACCCCAAGAAGAATGAATTCGTGGAACTTAGAAGCGTGACTCCACCTTACGAAGAGCTGATCAATGTAAATCAATTTTCTTATAAAAAAATGATGGAGAAGCATAGAGAACTACAGAAAGAAAATATGAAGACAATTCCCGGACCCAAACAAGTTCATGTGGCTTTCCAAAAAATAAAAGAAGAGCTTGAATCAGGACAAAAGCATAAAAGGACACTTAAAACGCTTCGGAAAATGAATGGTGCGCTTTCTATCAGTATTAGTAATCAATATGCTGATCAACAAAAGAAACAACAGATTGAACAAATTTCACGACGCGCAGAGCTTCTTCAAGCTGCAATGGCAGCTGAGGAAAAGAGGAAGGGGAAACGGGATGAGTAAAAAAGAAGTTGCTGAGTTTACAGAACGCATAGCAGATCTGTTTATACGCCATGAAGAGGTTGATCGGATTTGGGATCGTTTTGATTCCATGAGGGTACATTTGAAAGCGGGAAAACAAAATGAGGATCCGAGGCATCTACTGTTAACGGGTTTATCTGGAGTTGGTAAGACTCAAATAGGTAAAAGGTATATGAAACGAAATCCGCCATACGAATATAAGAAAGATGATAAGACGATTCTCGTCATGCCGGTGCTACATGTTAAATTACCCTACCCGTTTACACAGGTGGATTTTTATAAGAGGATCCTTAAAGCGTTGAAGGCTCCCATCATCCGTTCTGATGCGCGTGTAAACTTTTTAAAAGAACAAGCTTTGACACTTTTGCGTGCACAACGAACAGAATTGATTATATTTGACGAAATGAACTTTATAATTCGTACAAAGCGTTTTGATAATCAAGAAGCTATGGAGATGTTTAAGGACCTGACGAATGAAGGACAAGTATGTCTGGTATGTATGGGCACACCTCAGATAGAAGTGTTGCGGACGATGGAAGATGAGTATGTCAGAAGATTTGGGAGAGAAACGGTTAGCCGTTTTGAAGTCCTGGATGATAACTTTCGTTTACTTCTCCGCAGAATCGAAGAAGCCATTCGACCGCCAAAGCCTATATTTCTGGATAGTGAGGAGACTGCAGCATTCTTGCACGAATGTTGTCAGGGGAGAATTGGCTATTTGCATTCCATAATCATTGAGGCATACAGATTGCTAGGTGTGTTTGAACCCGACTTTAGCGATCTCTCTCAAGCACATTTAACGGTGAGTACACTTGCTAAGGCCAGTTACAACTTGTATAGAGACTCTGATCACTAAGCAACTCCTTCAGAAATATGAGGTGTTTTCGATGAGCGTAATGAACGATGGTACTTTTAAAATATGTGTCCCACCAAAGTCAGGGGAATCCCTGACTTCTTTTATACATAGAATGGCCCATCTAAACGGATGTGAAGCAAAAGATATATGGACAGCGGTGAGTCATAGCAATGATAAGTCCAAAAGTCATATTAAGTTTTCGAGATTTGATTATGATTTGCGCATATTTGAACGTGAGGCTTTAGCGGTTTTGTTGGGTTTGACTGTAGAAGAGCTTAATGGCATGTCTAGCCTGAAGATGTACTCTAAATTTTTTAACGATCCCTTTGAAGATTCTGAGATAGCTGCAACTATGCTACGAGATGTATTTAATACTAACGTACGGAAAATATGTCCCTTGTGTGTGAAAGAAAATAACGTTCTAAAATTAATATGGCAAATAAAAGAGATTGACATTTGCCCTATTCACGAAGTGAGACTTAAATCCGAATGTGGTCACTGCAGTGGAAAAATTAGCTACTCAGATAATATTCTATTTGACCCCACATGCTCCAATCAAGCTTGTGCTGGCTCTCTCCTTTCTGAATATGAAAAAGTGCCAAAAAATGAAGATCAGTTCAGTAAACAAAAACAGTACTATGAAGATTGGGAATTCTTACTCTTTAATGATACAGAGCTTGCACAGGAGCAAAAGGGGTTATCTATGGAGCAGAGTTTAGCAATAAAATTACTATTTATTGCGCAAGGCCAACAAAAAATATACTCTCGTAAAGATATTGGTTATCTCAGTAAAAACATAATAAAATCACTTGCTTCATTCATAAAAAGTAATCGTATAGTTAAACGTGTTCGGGTGCAGGATGTATTACACGTATTAAGAGCAGTGGGGTTATCCATCGAAAAGTTTGCACTTATGAAAGTTTCCTCGGAATACCTTGAATCAATTTTAGTAAAGAGAGAAATACTTCCCTCCTCAGAGTGCCTTACCCCATGGTGTCGACAACATAAGAAAAGACATGTAAAGATGCAACTGAGTAAAGAGAGAATTGAAAGTAGGAATCGCCAGGAAAAGGTTAGGTACTCTTATTTTTATACCTGCACCAGCTGTTTCATGAGGTATGGTTATCATCCTGTTACAAAGGCGTGGGGAGAGATTCATGGACAAATTGATTTGATTTCAACGATTTTACGGCTGGCTTCTGATGGACTGACAAGGTCTCAAGTCACAGCAAAATTAAATAAGAACTTATTCTATATCAGCGAGATTTTTGGATATTTAGCCTATCGTAATCTGCTGCCGGCACAAATCAATCAAACATATAGTAATGTCCAAGATAAAAAAAGCTGGAGAACTATTGATTATTTCAGATCGGTTAATATTGATTGGCGTGAATATCCGGAATTTAGATATAAGAAGCTTAAACAGGCATTTGGGTGGTCACTTGTAACTTACAGTTACTACTACGCAGATTCTGATGTTCAAGAATACCTAATTAATAAGCCGTCTACCCTAAAAAAACCATTAAAAAAATACGCGAAAATTAATGAATTAGTTGATAGTGGATTGGATGATTTATTTGATTCTGAACTTAATATCTCCATAGAACAAGTAGCTGCTACAGTTAATGTCTCTGAAGCAACATTGAGAAATCATGGGCAAGTTCAAGTTATTACGCAGCAGAGAGAGCGACAGCTTTCTAACCGCTTAAACATGCAAGAGAGAGAATTAAGGGAGTTATTCGATCACGAACTTATTAAACGGAGAGAACTTGGAGTTGAATTCCCTTTTAGAGATGTATATAAGACTTTGAATCATCGCAGAGAGTATATTGGATATCGTTTTCCAGGCTTACTTAACTATATTATTCGAATGATAAATGAGTATAATCAATTTCTTAAACAAGCAGATGAGACTAACAAGAGACTTGAGATACGAAATATCATTAGTGATACCTATAATAAATATTACAAACTAAATGTATCGTTAGTCGCCAGGAGGCTAGGAATCAATTATATTCATGTAGCAGGCTATCGACAACTAAAAAGTATGATTAGTGAGGAGATTGAGGATTTTCATAAAAAAATCTAGATGAAAAAGCATTCTCTCGACACAAAATGGGAATACTTATACTAAAAAACCATTGTGGTGATGAGAGAATGTTCTCAGTACAGTTCCGTCCAAAATTAGATGAATCACTATCAAGTTATTTAATCCGCCTTGCGATGGAAAATGGCATATCTATATTAACCCTGTGGAATAAATGCAGGAAGCAAGAGATGACTCATATCCAAAGGGCGGATCTAAATTTAATTGATACACTCCCAAATTCAGTATTAGAGATTGAAAAGCTAACGCATTTTTGCGGTATTTCTAATGATGAACTATACAATAGCACATTTCATAATCTACATCGTGTATTTTACTGTGAAGGTACAGCAGAGAAATCTCGTTTTTTGAAGGGAATGATTCGGAGAGAAATACACTATTGCCCTATTTGTTTGCGAGAGGACGCATACATCCGATCTCTCTGGAGAATTAATGGGGTTTCTTCCTGTGTAAAACACTCCTGTTATCTGCTTCAAAACTGCGGGAAATGTGGTCTTCCCATAGATGTTAATAATCTGTTTAATCCAAGCATATGTCCAAATTGCTACAGCGAATTAAGTGAAGAAGTCGGTGAGTATGTTGAGAACATCGACATTTTAAAGCAACAGCAATGGTTATCTTTGGCCTGGGAAGAGCTTCTTTATAACCGGTATTTATCGTTAGTCCATGAACAGGAATGCGGAATGAAGCTGCTCTACATTCTTAATGGTAGCAAGCCGATGTACGATAGAACTTATTTAAAAGGAACATTAGAGGCATACAGTGTTCGGTTGGATACAATCTTGCAATATGCTCGGGGGACGTTAAAGCAACGTCGGAAGCTTCACCTGAACCTGATACTCAAAGTATTGTTTGATTACAATATAAGTATTTCTGATTTTTTTGAAATTAAAATTCCAGAGTCTTTTAAGAAAAGTGTTATAGCAACCACTGCAAAGAAGCAGGCAATTGTTTGTTTATCGCCATGGTGCTCATCGTATGGAACGGCCAACGCTCTTGTCAAAACCGGAACATTATCCAAGGTTTATAAGGATGGTTCGTATTTAAAGACTCATATGGCTTGTTTAGATTGCGGTTGTGAGTATGCATATGATCGAGAAGGACAAGTTAAGGAAAAGAGTTACTTCGCAGACGGTTACCGGTTTATACAAGAAAGTAAGCCTTTAAGCTTG
Source organism: Paenibacillus zanthoxyli JH29 (assembly GCF_000520715.1). GTDB lineage: Bacteria > Bacillota > Bacilli > Paenibacillales > Paenibacillaceae > Paenibacillus_AQ > Paenibacillus_AQ zanthoxyli. Next base: position 37,115 of record NZ_ASSD01000175.1, on the reverse strand, counting down.
GCTGAATTTCAAAGAAATTCGGGTTACCCGTTAAATGCCTGCATAAGGATTGCAGCATACTTTAATGCTCGTGATTTATGGGATTTTAGGTCAGTAGCAGTGGATGAAAAGCTACTGGCTTCTTTTGCAACTGCGGTGAGTAAAAATATCTCTTTGACGGACATTCAAAACTGGCCTTGCTGGAAAGAAAAATATCATTACTTAATTCATCGTCTTCATCCCAAGGTCATGAGGGAAATAATCCTACTAAAACGGCCGGCTAAAGAGCGATTGCCGAAACTTGATTACTGGGAAAAGTTAATCCAATGCTGTGAGGCAAATATGTTAAAGGATGTGACAATCACAATTGGAGGCGTATCATCCCAGATTGGGGTAACACCCAAAACCCTCGCCAAATGGGGTTATGTTAGCTATGTAAAAGAAATGAAGGAGAAGCAACGGGGCCTTCGGTTGGAGAGGAGGAGAAAGATGTTATACGAAAAAATAGATGATTACTTTAAAATGCATTCCGAAAATAAAATCTTTTCTAAAGATGTTTATAACTTTATTGGAGTTAGACAATCATATTTGTGTGGGATAATTCCTGAAATTAACGATTATGTGAAGAGTGAAATGCAAATCTTAAGAGAAAATATAGTAATATAGTCGGTCATACTTTTTCATCGTAGAGTATTTAAAGATATATACAATAGACCCCTATTTTAGTAATATAGAACTACTTGGAAGAACATGGGAGGTTATAGTATATGAGGTTGAATGAAGTTATTATTAGAAATTTCAAGTGCATTAAAGAGCTAAAAGTAGCTATCCCAGAAACTGTCCCCGAAAGAGAAGGATCTGCAGATTTTCTTACAATACTAGGTAGAAACAACGTTGGCAAATCAACTATTTTAGAAGCGATTCGATTAGCGCTACCTAATAGTGATATTACCAAACCTTCACTTGATCATTTTCCAGGTAAAAATGCATCCAATGGACCGATAGAAGTAGAGTTTGAGTTTACTGAACTGACTGATAATGACAAACTTCGACAAGGAATTAGAACACATGTACATAATGATCGTTATCGTATAAAAAAAGTGTGGGAGGAGCCTTTAAAGGGTTTTACTGTATCTGCATATCATCCACAGAAAGAAATAATGAATTGGCCAGAGAAGGGTGCAACAAAAGAGTCTTTTATTCAGTTAGGAGATGCCTGGAAAACTGCGTTTGAGGCTTTTGAGACTCAAAAAGGGCAAGAGCTTAAAAAAGTTACAGTGGCAATTCGAAATGAGCTACAGAGTTATATATTAGATTCCTATCCTGAACTCGTTATAGACGGCGAAGCTAAGTGGCAACTAAATCCAGGTGGGTTACAGCAAAATGTTGATGCGGCGTTACCAAAATTAATTTTTGTCCCAGCTCTAAAACACACAAAAGAAGAGGCGGGAGTATCAGAGAAGTCTTCTACTGCTCGGCAGATTGTAGAGGCGATGTTTTCGACTGAACTTTCTGGCTATCAAGCAATTCGGAAGTTTACAGAGGCTGCAGTAGAGGTGAAAGAGGTCTTTTCAGGAAATGGGGACGGTAATGAAGTAATAAAGAATCTTGAAGCTAAAATTTCAAATAAATTAAGCCGATTAATTCCTCTCTCGGCGAAACTTGACTTTAATCCTCCTGATTTTACATCAGATCTTGCCTCCAAAACTGTTTTAGAATTATCGGATGGAAGTTTGAACACCAGGCCTGAGCATCAAGGCCATGGTGCGCAACGTGCACTAGTCATTTCTTTATTAGAGCTTTTTTCAGAAATCACCACTCAAAGAAATCCAGATGAACCTGCCAAGAATATACTACTCCTTGTAGAAGAACCGGAAATCTATCTTCATCCCCAAATGTGTAGGAAGATGCGAGATGTTTTAATGGACATAGCGAGATATGGTACTGCTCAGGTTATCTGTACCAGTCATTCTCCCACTTTTATTAATGTCGCCGATAGGCATGACGGTATCTGTATTTTAAGAAGGGACACTCAAAACGGTTTGTACAGTGTACAAAGAACAGATGATTTATTCCCTGGTGCTAGCGCAGTCAATCTTAGGGATCGTTTAAGAATGCTACTGGATTTTGATCCAGCTGTTCTAGAAGCGTTCTTTGCTGAAAGGGTCTGTTTAGTAGAAGGAGATTGCGAAATTGCAGCAGTAGAAGCTATTGCAAATAAGCTAATTCAACAAGAACAGTTAGATTCTAAGGCATATGTCCATGCTCGTAGAGATATAACTATAATAAATTGTAGAGGAAAATGGACAATTCGAGCTTTTCAAAGAGTGCTAAATGGTTTTCAAGTACCTTACATAGTAGTTCATGATGTTGATTTAGAGGGAGAATCAGGTGCTAACTTAGAGATTTTGCAAGAACTAAATGGTGAAGAGCATAGAAGATTAGTTCATTCTCCAAACTTTGAGCAACAGATATTTGGTGAAGAATGGAGCAGAGATAAGCCATGGAAAGCTAGCAGGAAAATTAATGGTATGCCTCAAGTTAACAATGATTTACTTAGATTCTTTTATTTTGTTACTGGTTTAAGCCCGGCTACAGCGGTAGAAATGATAGTTGAGGCGGCTCCAAGTGCTTAGAAGCTTTAACTAAAGTTATAGAGTTGGGCCGGGCAGATTATTTTGCCAGGCCTACAGTTTTTATTTTGACTAATACTAAATTTTGAAGGGGATCAAATTTGAAGAAGAAAAGCAAGACGCCTAAAATCATTAGATTTGACCAGATGGAAACGGCAAGTCGTTACATAAGAAAAAAATATAGGATTGGACTGTGGGGATTAGGCTTTATAAAGCTAGGAGAGATTAATATTCTAAAGAAAGGAGTTGTGGATGATCATACAGAAACAGAAATCGTCACAATAAAAACCAGCATTGATTCTCAATTTGAGCATTATAAACAACTTACATCAGTTATTGCTATCCTCGCCCTGATCTTTACAATGATCTTTACCTCTATAAATACTCAAATTAACTTTAATATGAAACCAATTGATTGGGTTTACAATGCTAATAAAGAATTAAATAATGAATTCAACAAAGACTTGGCGATTGATGATAAGAAAGCAAATTTAAAGGAACAGACTAATCAATTAACTACGGAATACTTTAAAGTTATGAAGGGAGCATCACGAGCGCTATACACAAATATATACTTTATAGCACTGGTTTTAATTTTGTTGATTTATATTTATTTTGGGAGATTTCGTTGGATTGTGTTAGTTAAGAACGTTATAGAAGAGGCACTAAAAGAGAAAAAGAGAGAGAATGATGAGGCGGAAAAAAGTCGAGAGGAAATGGAATTAAAAATTAACCGCAGGAACGATTTGAGGAAGCAAAAGTTGCTGAAATAATGATATATCAATTCGGTTTTAGGCGGAGGTTAAAGAAGAGAGTGATTTGATAACCATCGCTATTGCTATAATAATTGTTTTGTAATTTTGAAAATCAACCAAGAAAAGAGATGAATAATGATGGAGTCGCCGTACATTTCTAGAGTTAAAATAACCAATTATCGTAATTTTGAATTTGTCGATGTTCAACTTAAAGATAAGCAAGTTGTAATTGGTGAAAATAACGTTGGTAAAACAAATTTTCTTAGAGCTATTCAATTAATTCTTGACCCTACACTTACTGATCAAGAACGTTTTTTAGAAGATATGGATTTTTATAATGGTTTTGAATCCCCGATGGAGAAAGGAATAATTATTGAAATAGTATTAGAAATCAAACGATTTAGCCATAATAAAAATTTACTTTGTCAACTAAGTGATGCTACTGTGAAAGCAAGTCCGGATACTCTAAGACTTACATATCGATATTTCCCTCGATTAAGAGAAGATGGAAGCATAGAGGGTTATATCTTTAAGATTTTTAAAGGTGAAAATGAAAATAATGAGTTTACTCATATTGATCGAAAGTATCTTAATATAAAGGTAATTAGGGCTTTACGAGATGTTGAGGCTGAAATAAAGAATTCAAGGAAATCACCTCTAAGTGTATTGCTTAAAGCATATGATATTGAAAAGTCTAAGCTTGAGGCAATAGCAAAAAATATAAAGGCACAGAATGATCAAGTACTAAGCTTAAGTGAATTAAAAGATTTAAACAGAAGAATAGATAATAGATTTAAAGATTTTATTGATGTTAAACCTGATTCTGTTGAACTTGGAACAAATGAAGTTAATACAAATAGGATTTTAACTACATTAAAAGTACTTCTCGGTGGTAGAACCGTAAGTGATACATCTCTGGGATTAACTAATATTCTATATATAACGTTGATGTTACTGGCAATTGAAGATAGAACTGTTCCTACTTTTATTAATTCTATTTTATATCAAGAATTAAAAGGAAAAGATAAAGCGGGGATATTACAAAAAACATATAAATCAGATGGGCATGGAAACTACATATTAATGGATGGACTAAGTTCCGTGCTTAAATCAGAACTATATGAATTTATGGATATGTATAATCCGATAGATGAAGGAGCGACAATCTTAGCTATCGAAGAACCTGAAGCTCACTTACATCCAGCAATCCAACGTTCTATTTACAAGGATGTCTTTAATCGCTCAACTAATTCTGTAATAATGACAACTCATTCAACACATATAGCATCCATCACACCGTTGGAATCCGTCATGCATCTCTACAGAAGAGGCAAGGGAGCAACTAAAGCGCGTTCAAGTGCCGAGCTTTCGTTAAGTGAGGAAGAGTATGCTGACTTAGCAAGATATATAGATGCCAATCGAGGCGAAATTTATTTCGGAAAAGCTGTCCTGCTTGTTGAAGGGATTACAGAGGAATATTTAGTTCCAGTATTTGCTGATTTAATGGGAAAGACACTAGATTACAAAGGTATATTTGTTTGTAATATTAATTCCACAAATTTTTCTCCATACATCAAACTTCTGGGAGAGTTAGGAATTCCGTATGCAGTTATTACTGATGGGGATTACTATGAAATTATTAATCAAGAAAGAGAATATCATCTTCTAAACAAAAATTCTGGAAATGATATTGGCTATTTAGGATTAGAGATTATAGAGAAACTAGTCATTGATAATGATATATTGAGTGATTCTGAAATTCCAGAAGATTTTGGTGAAATGGACGATCTATTCCGCGAGAAGGGGTTCTTTATCGGATATTATACAGCTGAAGTGGATATCATGGAAGGATGCTATAAAGATGAGGCGAGCAGAGAAATAATAAGTGGAATTTTTAGTGGATTGACTGCAGGAGGAGACAAACAGAAAAGGAATTTTTCGGCAAATCTCGAAAAAGGCGACTGTTGGGCTTGTCTGCGGCAAATTGAATCCTCTCATAGCAGAATTGGTAAGGGAAGATTTGCTCAACGTTTAGCTCATCACTGTACTTTGAGCCATATGCCGGACCATATCAAGAGGGCAATTGATTATATTTGCAAGGAAGTTGAGGAAGATGAATGAAATGGAGACGGCGTATAAGAAAAAGCTTGCTCAAATAAAAAAAGATCAACAACAATACGATGCGTTTAATTCACTTGAAAATACAGCGGTGCTTGCGGGACCGGGAAGTGGAAAAACGACAGTGTTGACTTTGAAAATAATGAAGCTCCTTTCCGAAATCATTAAACCTCCTAGAGGGTTAGCATGCTTAACCTATAGTAATGAAGCAGCTAAAGAATTCAAAAAACGTTTGAAACAATTGGGTCTCAAAGAAAGAGGAAATGTTTTTTTAGGGACAGTTCACTCGTTTTGTATTTCTGAAGTAATAACGAAGTTTGCTCATTTGTTTCCACAGTATAACATCCCTCTACCTCTCAAAATCATTTCTACAAAAAAGAAAAATCAGCTTTTTCAACGCGTTAGAGAGGAATTAAATATTTCGGAAAATGAGTTGAGCCTAACTGAGATGGATAGTGAACGTAGTATTAACATTAAGGGTAGATCCCAGGTAACTATACCTTCATTTGATTTAGCCTTAAAGGCAGCAGACCTGTATGAACGTAAGCTCAGGGCGTCTAATTATGTGGATTTTTCAGCTATCATCCTTTATGCAACGCAATTAATACAAAACGAAGAGTATGTTAGGAGAAGTCTAGAGGCTAAATTCCCGTGGATATTAATCGATGAGTATCAAGATCTGGGTAAGCCTCTTCATGAAATGATTCTGTCATTGATGGATGGAACTACAAGTGTTTTTTTTGCTGTAGGAGATCCTGATCAATCAATCTATGGATTTAATGGGGCAGTTCCAGATTACCTGTTAGAACTGTCTCAATTACCTAGCGTAAGAAAAATAAAGCTACAGACTAATTACCGTAGTAATCAGGATATTATTGATGCTTCTGAAGTTGCCTTAAATCCAAGTAGTAGGCGAAATTATAGAGCAGGAACAAGGGGAGATGAGAGAGCTCAGTTTAGCTTTAAAGTGTGTGAGACGGATATGATTGAACAGTACAACTACGTTGTTAGTGAAGTGATTCCACAAAACCTAGAAGCAGGAGTACCCATTGAAGAGATTGTAATTCTGGTTGGCAACAAATTTCAGATGAAAGACCTTGGGGAAGTTCTTGATAGAGGAGGGATACCATATTATGCGGCCAAACATGAATTTGAGCGTACACATGTTGTAGCGTGGTTAGAAGATTGTGCTAATTGGCTGATTGATTCTGAGCAGAATTCTTTTGAGTCAATTTTTCTATTTTGGAAAAGCTTTTTAACTCGACATGGTGTAGATATTTTAGGCACAGATATTATACTTGAGAAGAGAAAACTCTACGATTTATTAAAAAGAAGTTTATTTGGCAATGAACAACTTGTGGATTGGATTCAATGCGTGTTGAAGAATACCAGATTGAGGGAACTGCTAAAAAATACTGAGGTATATCCCGATGAAAATGAAAACTTGGATAATTTGTTGAAGGTTGCTAAGGAAGGGAAATTTGCAGGCTTCACTCTTGAACAATTTAGTCAGTTGGGTAAACCAGTGAACCAGGTAACAATTAGTACTCGCCATTCCTCAAAGGGGTTGGAATTTGAGACAATTGTTTTATTAGGAATGGAGGAAGGTAACTTTCCTAGCTACAGAAGTACAACTGAAAGGAAAATTAAGGAGGAATACCGAATTTTTTTTGTATGCGTCAGTAGAGCTAAAAGTAGGTGTTATCTTGTTAGATCAAAGGTACAAAGAGGGTGGAAAAAGAAACCTTCCCGTTTTTGGACCAATCTTTATGATTGGAATATTCAACGGTCAAAGTAATTTGAATCACAATAAATACTAAACAATCGACTTGTCTTGTTTATAAATGCTAAGTTTACTATTTATCCTATTTATAGTTGTGATATATCTCAAATGGACACAGATAAAACGCTGAAAATGGCGCCTTTTTGTCTCAATTATAGTGGTTACTCACAATTTACTTCATAATTGAGATTTTTTTCAACATATGTTTGAGACAGTACATGCCCCTGATTCGTCAGAAAGACTGATGGATCAGGGGTTTTCTATCTGCGCCCCCCGCTTGGAGAACTGCGGGAATTTTCCCGTACATCTGATACTTTTCCCGGTTTGATAAGCGCTTTCCTAACTTCCTCCAAATGTATTGTTAGCGTTTTCTTCTGATGATATTCTGGTTCATAGCCATTAAGAAAACACTTACAAAAGGAGATTAGAGACATGGGTATCGTAGTAGCGCGAATTGATCAACGTTTGATTCATGGAATTGTGGTGACTCAATGGGCAGGACACACAAGAGCCAAACGGCTGATGGTAGTGGATGATGTTGTGAGTAAAGATGAAGTCCAAAAAACAGCTATGCGTATGAGTAAACCTGCCGGAACCGGGATGTCGATCATTGATACGGATACGGCCATTACCAACTTCAATGCTGGAAAATATGACGACCATAATGTTTTATTAGTGGTTCGAGAACCTGAAACGTTGCTGAAGCTTGCTGAGGGCGGCGTTCAAATTCCGAAAGTAAACGTCGGGATTATTTTTGACGGTGAAGGTAAAAGAACGGTAAAGAAGATGGTTTCGGTCAATGAAAAAGAAGTAGCCGATTTAAAAGCTTTAAAAGCAAAAGGAATTCCAGTCACCTTTCACTTTGTGCTGGGAGATGCCGAAGAGCCACTGGAAACCTATATTAAATAACTAAGCAGGAAGAGGATAAAACATGGAGATAATACAAGCGATACTCATTGTTGCATTAGCTTTCTGGATGGTTCTTGACCAACAAGGCTTTGTCATTACGACCTGGTTCCCATCCATTATCGGAATGATCGCCGGGCTTATAATGGGAGATGTCCCGACAGCGATGGTTATAGCCGGGACCTTTCAATTAATGGCCTTGGGGGTAGCCAATATAGGCGGGTCCTCCGTACCCAATTACGGTCTTGCGACACTTGTTGGGATTTACGTAGCTATCCGTACAACCGGTGATATTGAACATGCCAAAGCCATTGCCTTGGCGGTCGGGGTACCTGTCGGAATGCTGGGCATTCAATTGGATGTGCTGGGCAAGATCCTCAATTCCTATGTGTCTCATGCGGCTCAAAAAGCGCTAAACGAAGGAAAATTCGCCAAAATGAACCGTATTTTTTGGATAGGCCCCCTTATCTTCGGCTTAACCACAGCGGTTCCGACCTTACTTTGTGTGATCTTCGGAGATAAAATCGTCAGGGTGTTGCTCGATGTCGTACCGAAATGGTTTACAGACGGATTATCCATAGCCGGGTCTATGCTGCCGGTAGTCGGGATTGCCTTGTTGCTTCAGTTTATGCCAGTGAAGAAATACTTGACGATGCTCTTGATTGGCTTTGTGATTTCCGCGTATCTGGGCTTGCCGATCCTGGGAATTGCCATTTTAGGCTTCGCCTTTGCCTATTACTACTTCACACAAAAAATGAGCAGTACACTCGCAACAGCAGCGGCGGGGAGCGGCAATACCTCAGTTGAAGGAGACGAATTCGATGAGTAACTCAGAGTCGGCAACAAATCAGGTAACGAAAAGAGACATTCGGTCAGCAGCGATCCGATATATGTTCATGGCTTGTAACACCTTTAATTACGAGAACCAGCAAGCTCCGGCGGTTGTGTTTGGACTGAACAAGGTTTTACGCAAAATCCATAAAAAAGATGAGGATTATAAAGCATCGTTAAATAATCATTTTAACTACTTTAATACGACTACCTGGATGGCTAACCTTCTCCTGGGAGCCTCGGTGGCGATGGAACAAAAAGATGGAATCAAATCCAAAGAGGCGGTTCAAGCCTTCAAAACAGGGATGATGGGACCGTTAGCGGGTGTTGGAGATACACTTATATGGGTACTGTATCCGACCATCATGGGGTCAATTGCCGGATATATGGGGCTGCAAGGAAATCCAACAGGTGCGATTATTTGGCTGCTGCTCAATATCGTCTTCTTCTTTTTCCGGATTAAATTGTTCGATGTGGGCCACACCTCTGGATTGAAATTAATCACTGCCCTGGGCGACAGATTAAATGTCTTTACTGAAGCAGCCTCCATCATGGGGTTAACTGTAGTTGGCGCATTAATTCCAGCCGTTGTAAAAATGAATGTTCAGCTTAAATATCAAGCGGGGGAAGTCACACTGCCCATTCAAACGGAGATCTTGGACAAAATTATGCCGGCATTGCTACCGGCTGCTTTAACCATTGTCGTCTATAAATTGATCGGGTCGAAGAAGCTCAGCCTCACAAGCATCATATTTTTGATCATTGCTTTAGCGTTAGTCTGCTCCTACTTTGGAATTTTGGGTGTTTAATTGATAAAGAAAGAGGAAGGAAACGAAGTCGATGCGAAAAATTATCATTGCCAGCCACGATCGAATGGCGGAAGGCGTAAAAGATACTTTAAACTATATCACTAAAGGTATTGGCAATGTTCATGCCCTTTCAGCATACCTGACCAACACTCCGGTTAAGGAAGAAGTCAAGGGATTGCTGGAGGATGTAGGGGAAGAAGATGAAGTAGTGGTGTTCACGGACTTGCTCGGAGGATCGGTGAATCAGGCATTCGCAGCGTATTTAAGCCGTCCGCATTTTCATGTTATCGCGGGAATAAATCTGCCGGTTATCATTTCTGTACTGGTGCAGCCTGACGATGATTATTTAACAGCGGATCAAATGCTTAATGCCGTGAATGAAGCAAGGCAGCAGTTAGTATATGTGAATGACTTCGTCGCCAATATGCCAAAGGATGATGAAGAAGATGAATAATATGGCGAATGAAAAAGATTGGTGGAAGAAAAGCGTCGTTTACCAGGTTTATCCGCAAAGTTTTAGAGATACAACCGGAAGCGGTATAGGCGATCTAAACGGAATCATTGAAAAGCTCCCGTATTTGGCCGATCTGGGCATCAGCGTGATCTGGTTGAATCCGATTTATCAATCGCCGCTGGTGGATAATGGGTATGATATATCCGATTACTACAGTATCAATCCCGAATATGGAACAATGGATGATTTTAAACGACTTTTGGATCAAGCGCATCTCTTGGATATCAAGATTATTATGGACCTGGTAGTTAATCATACAAGCGACCAGCATGAATGGTTTAAGAAGTCATGTGAATCGCGTGACAATGAGTTTTCAGACTTTTATATTTGGAAAGATCCCAAAGAAGATGGAAGTGCGCCCACGAATTGGGGCTCGACCTTTGGCGGTCCGGCCTGGGAGTATGTCGAAAGCCGAGGGCAATATTATCTGCATCTGTTTGCTAAAGAACAGCCGGATTTGAACTGGGAGAATCCCAAGGTTCGTGAAGCGATTTATGATCTGATGAAATTCTGGTTCGAGACGGGAATCGACGGTTTCCGGATGGATGTCATCAGCTTGATCAGTAAACGTCAGGATTGGCCGGATGCAGCAGATGACGCGATCTATACCAAATCGTATTATATCGGCGCCTCTAATGGACCACGCGTTCACGAATTTCTCCATGAAATGAATCAAGAGGTACTGAGCAAATATAATATTATGACCGTGGGCGAGACTGCAAATACCAATAGTGACCAAGCGATTTTATACACAGACCCGGATCGGGAAGAATTAAATATGGTCTTCCATTTCGATCACATGCATCTGGACTACGGACCCTATGGAAAGTTCTCAGACATCCGTTTTAAGCTGAGCGATTTACGGGACGTTATGACAGAGTGGCAGGACAAACTGGAAGGCAGGGGGTGGAACTCGCTTTATTGGAGTAATCATGATCAGCCGCGTGCGGTTACCCGCTTTGGGAATGACAAGGAGTACCGAGTAGAATCCGCAAAAATGTTAGGAACCCTCCTTCATATGATGAAAGGCACGCCTTATATTTACCAAGGAGAAGAGCTGGGAATGCGTAATGTCCGCTTTGCTTCTTTTGATCAATATAAGGATATTGAAACCTATGGTGTGAAGAAAGAATTTGAGGAAAAAGGACTTCCCGAAGCGTACATTAAAGAGTCCATTTTCTTGAAATCCCGTGATAATGTGCGCACACCGATGCCGTGGAGTGGAAAAGAAAAGTATGGATTTACTGATGGAACACCGTGGATTGATTTCAGCCCGGATAATGATTGGATCAATGTGGAAGATTGCTTGGCCGATCCAAACTCGGTGTACTACCATTACAAAGAATTGATTCGTCTTCGGAAAGAGCTGCCGGTCGTGGTTGACGGAGTTTATGAACTGATCAATCCGGGCGATTCCGCTGTCTACGGGTATACGCGTACCCTCGCAGAGCAGAAATTAGTCGTCGTCTGCTCCTTCTCCGAGAGCAAAGTTAATTACAAGTTGCCTGAAGAGCTGAAAAATTCATCTGGCAGATTGCTATTATCCAATTATCCCGATACAAGGAAAGAGCTGGACAATCTGGAGCTTCGACCGTATGAGGCTGTAATTTATTTTATTGAATCATAATAAACTGACCAGACTAGTAGAGCATCTCCTCTTACTAGTCTTTTTTTGCAGTATACTGTTTTTAATGAATGATGATACTAAGTAATATTACATAATGAGGAGCAGCTATATGGATTTTGACTTGCGTGTAAAGATACATTATGACGGTTTGACCGATTCTGAAAAAGAAATGGTAAGATTCATAACCAATCGCCCCCAAGATGTCATTGGCATGAATATTGTCGAATTAGGCGAGGCCATGCTGAGTTCAAAAAGCTCGGTGCTTCGCTTGGCAAAAAAGCTGGGGTATCATGGGTTTTCAGATTTAAAGTATGCTCTCCGGTCGGACATGACCCTATCCTCACTAGAGCCCAGCGATTTGATTCTATTATTAAAGCAGGATTTGGACCGGATCTTTCGATATGTGGAGCAAACGAATTTTCAGCCCTTTCTGGAGAAGCTGAAAAGTGCCCGAATGGTCTTTTTATACGCCACCGGCTTCTCACAGAATAATTTCACAAAGGAATTTTCTAAGGATTTAATGATTGCTAATCGACAAAATATATTGATTTCAGGCGAGACAAATTTGGCGATTAACAGCTCTCTTATAACGGAAGAGGATTTGGTATTATTCACTTCGTTCAGCGGCGAAACCAAAATGATAAAAGATGTCGTTCGGGTGTTAAAAATAAAAAACGTAACGATCGCAGCCATTACGAAATTCGGAAGTAATTTTTTGGTTGAGCATGCCGACTATGCATTCTTTTTTGAAGCAACTCCATTGCCAAGTTATCAAAAGCAAGTCGTTCATTCGTTGATTGGGCTAGAAGTGATACTAGATGTCATTGCGCGAAAATATCGTGAGTTTGTTCTCTTTGATGAATAATCATTTTGCAGAACATGCTTGGTACAGAATGAAACCCTTGATTCACCGGAATGAGTGACGAATCAAGGGTTTTTAGATTTTAAGCCAATCGGCTACCCACAGGGGCCCGGGGACAACGGGGATCTGGAGCGTAGTGCTGATCCAATCCATAAGCTTTAAGAGCTTCCCTGACACATCTTCCGAGACCTTCATGACACTGCTGGAAATCGGAGCAATTATGGCAAGGTCCGTTGGAAACGGCAGCCTGATCCGGGTAAGCAAGTTCCAAGGCTTTTGGCGAATTCCACACTTCCAGCAAAGTCTGTTCCTTTAAATCACCGATAATGAAATGTTCATGATTGTATAGCTCCTCGCAGATGGTTACCTTACCGTCTGGCAGCACAACAACCCCGCGCCGGTTAGCTGTACAATAAGCTCTTTCCCAAAAGTTATTGGCCCTCACAGCTTCGTCCCTTATGTAGGGATTGTCATTGGCTCCGCTGAAGGTTACCTTGTCTGGAAAGTCTTCTTTGATTGTACTAAATTCCTTCTCAAAGATCGCTACATCCTCCGGGGAACAGAACAGGCTGTCGTCGTGGCGATATATGGAACGTCCATAGCAAGTAAAGTGGCTTATGAACACATGAGGCTTCTCCGCCAGATAACGGGCCAGGGCTACAGCATCCCGGATGTTATACGGAGTTAGCACTGTGTTGGTTCGAACCTTGATACCCGCTTCCCCCAAATCATCTAAAGTTTGCAGTATTTTCTTCCCATAGCCACTAAGCCCCATAAGCTGGTCAATGATTTCCGGGTTCAGAGCGTCAATACTAATCTGAATGGATGACAGTCCGGTTGCCGCCAACCGTCGGACTTGACTACGAGATAGGGGACATTTAGTGGGTATATTGAGATACATACCGGCAGACAGAGTGCTTTCAATCAAATCAAAAGCATCCTCCCGGCAAAATAAATCACCCCCGGAGATTTCAATGGTCTCAATACCGCACTCGCTGGCCTCTTTCAACAGGCGACGGTACAGGTTTAAATCAAATTCCGGTTTTCCTCTAAAACCCTCACGATCCGCATAGCAATACCTGCAATTGGTCACACAACGCATGGTAGGAAGCACCAGCAGGGAACAGGGCTTTTGGCATCGGACATCTTCCATGTCAATCAGCTCTGTCGGGATGATATAAGTCTTGGGATCATAAATCCGTGCCTCTTCCGGGTCAATGCTGGAAGCATCCATGATCAATGATCGAATGGTCTGATCTTGATTTACCCGAACAGCCAGCAGGGCATCGACTTGCCCAGACGCCGCTTCAATATCCAGATCGAACAAATACGCCACGGCTTCAGTAACGGCAGCCAGGTCCCGCTCCCCGTCAAACAAGGACAGGATAACAGCCTGCTGCGGATATAGAAAGCTGAATACCGTATCCCTGTTATCCCCTGGATTGGCGGTAAACAAAATGGCCCTGCCCCCATCCGGCCGCAGGTTCACCTTCGGGCTTAACAGTAGACCCATAACCATAACCTCCGTATCATTGTGGTCTTTTTCCACCGCTAGAACATCCGGGCTGACATGAAGTACAGGATGCGGAACATCCTACGTCGCATCTTGCCGTACAGTCATCCTCTGTTATAGCATCAATGAGTTCTCTTAAAAGCTCGCGCTTCGAGAGACCGGATCTGCAAAGAAGAGCCTTGATATCCTGCAATTCACTCATCACTTTCACCTCATCAAGTTATATGGTTTATTGTTTGCCGATGGTTATCTTTGCATCACCTTGCAGGACCGGTATTGCATCCTACTTCACAATTGATGCATCCCCCGTGACATTTACTGCATCTTTCCATATTCCCATCATTCGTTACAGCATCAATGATCTCTCTTAGAAGCTTATGTTTCGAGAGACCGGATTCGCATAGAAGAGCCTTGAGTTCCTGTAATTCACTCATTACTTTCACCTCGTCTTTAGCTATATTGTATATTTTTTCACATAAGTCGGCTTTTCATACCCTTATTTTGGAAATTGGGGACTAAGTATTCCGCTGCTCTTTGAAATAGCCTTTGGCAAACCTCTGGCGGCAAACAAAAAAAGGAGCTGTGCCATAAGTGAATATACCTGTGTTACGGCCGCCTTCCTAAAAAAGTTAAGAAGCCAGCAAGTCTTTCGGTTATTGGAGACTTGCTGGCTTTTGCTTTTCTATTGGGCAATTCCTCGATCAAAACAAGTTAGGAATTAGGGTAATCGCTCTAACATCAAGGGACAGGTCAGGTTGGTTATGATTTTAGTTCAGCATCATTTCAAAACAGCTGAAAGTGCAGCTTTTTTCGATCAAAAACGTTTTTTCTCAAAGAAAACCTGCGATCATACAGGAATTTGAGGCTGTGTTGACTGAATTTGAGGCGGAGCGGAGAAAAACCTGTATTTCCGTAGGCATGTTATACATAGCTATTGTCAGGTGACCAAAAGATGCAGAATTTCAGGTTTTCTGTATTATTTACTTCACCCCCCTAAATTAAAGAAGAATCACCCGCTTCCATTCGGGTGGCCCCGTCCACCTACCTAAATCCCACCTAAAAAAAGGCATCACATTATGGGACACCCCCATCTGTACGAATTACAAGGTAGATACGTCAAAAACGAACCGGTGACGCACATCGCTGCGGAGTACATGCTGATACGCTTCGTCTACCTGGTCCGCACGAATCACCTCAATTTTGGAGGTAATGCCGTGCTCCGCGAAGAAATCGAGCATCTCTTGCGTTTCCCGGATTCCGCCATTCCACTGGTTTAGGCAAAGAGGGGAATGCTAAGACGATTTGCATTAAAGATATGGCATCAATCAAAGGATAAAGTTACACGGGATACATGTGATCTTATCGGGACTTTCTTGAGAAAGCCGGTTTTCTGGTGCGACTGTGAGGCGCACGAAACCTATTCGTCATTTGTATGCTGCTGACTGGTATCGGATTTTCGATTACAGCGCCGTATTTAGCCCTGTATTGTCCCGAGGATTTAGGAATGAATGCGGGAGCCTTTGGCGTGTTTATGGCCGTAAGTTCATTAAGCGGCGTAGTGGTGAACTCGCTTATTGCCAAACGTTCAGATAGCGGACAGGACCGGAAATGGATCATGATTTCAGCCATGCTTTCATCTGCCTTGGGGTACGCTTCGTATTTAGTGTTTCCTGATTTCTTTATTCTGCTCATTGCGGTCAGCTTATTTAATGGTCTGGGAGCTGCAGCCATCCCGCAAATCTACGCCTATGCCCAGGAGTCGGCAAATGCAAGCGGGTCCGATGACAAGACTTTTGCGATGTCGGCATTACGTTTTCTTATCTCTCTCGGGTTCCTGGTAGGACCATTAGGCGGGACATTCATTTGGGGACTATCCGGATATATGGGACTTTTTCTGGGACATCGGCCATTTATCTTGCCATTGCCTCTTTAATATACTTGTTTCTTCCAAAACGTAAAACGGCGGTTCAAAGCAGCACCGGGAAGAGAAAAAGTACGGGTACCTCTTCACTCAAAAGCAGGCAGATCAGACAGCCGCTTATCGCCTTTATCTTTCTGTTTGCCGTCAATGCCATTAACTTTATCAACACGCCGTTGTTTATTGTGAATGAGCTTCAAGGCACGCATACGGATGTCGGATTGGTGGTTAGTGTCTGTGCCGGTTTGGAAATTCCCATAATGCTCGTACTGGGTGCCCTGGGCAAAAAGATATCAAACCACACCCTGATGATTAGCAGCTGCTTCATCGCTGTTGTCTATTACATCATCTTAAGTGTTTCGACCCATTCCTGGCAGCTCATCGCAGCGCAGCTTCTGCAGGCAACATTTGTGGCTATTGTCATGGGCAATGGGCTAAGCTATTTCACGGATCTGCTGCCTGATTCACCAGGGCTGGCCACAACTATCTATTCCAACGGGTTTTTAGCGCGCCTAGTCAAGCTAGGCATGACTAGCCGGTGGACGAATTGCCCCCGCCGGACAAGAGGATTATGCGTCTAGCACGTGGTCATATTTTTCCTTCAGACGCTTGATGTCTGCTCTGGGAGGAGCGCCGAACATACGGGAATATTCCCGGCTGAATTGGGATGCGCTTTCGTAGCCTACCCGGAAGGCGACATCGGCGGCGTCCGCCGACTCGGATAGCAGAAGGCGCCGGGCTTCCTGCAAGCGCAGCTGTTTTTGAAATTGAATCGGGCTCATCGCGCTGACTTCTTTGAAGTGCCGGTGAAAAGAAGAAATACTCATGCTGGCTGTTTCCGCAAGCTCTTCAATTCGCAGTGGCTTGTCACAGTTTTGGATAATTTGTTCGATCGCGTCCCGGATTCGGTAGGTGCTGCTTCCCTCCATGGCGATTTGGGCGAGCGCCGGGCCATACTGCCCCTGCAGAAGCCTATATAAAATCTCTTTGGTGTAAATAGGAGCAAGGAACGGAATGTCTTTCGGATTGTCTAGCAGACGGGTTAACCGGAGTATCGCATCCAGTATAGAACTCTCTATCTTGCCGACAAACAATGCCCGCTTGGCGTTCTCTTTCGCAGCGATTTGAATGTCAGAGTCATTGATAACCTCCAGAATCTGACTCTGCGTAAATTCAAGCTTGAAGCTCAAGTACGGAGCGCCCGGAGCAGCTTTGATGACCTGGCTGATCACCGGCAGATTCATGGATGAAATCAGGTAGTTGGCCGGACCATATTCAAACCGCTCCTGTGCCAGCAGTACCTCTTTTAAACCTTGAGCGATGATGCATAGGGAAGGCTTGTACACTCTGTGGGCCGGCCTGGTCAAATTAGAGTTGCGGAAAAAATATAAAGAGGGAATCGCGGTCTTGAAAGCTCCGTCCCGGGCGGCATGACGTTCGATGAGTTTGGCGAGTTCATCCTTCTGGTTTCGTATTTCCTCAGACATAGGCTCCTCCTTGTCGGTTTTCTCTTACTCAATTATAAAACATCTGCGCCGGTGGCGTTAATGGGAGTGAGAGGATTAGGCAATCATTTAAGATAAATGGGATAACGGTCTTTTTCCGTTTTATCGGATAATAAGGGTATGCCCGATTCGGGGCGAAGAAGCCTATACCAAATAAAGGAGTTGTGCCATCTATGGATTATGTCAAACTTGGCCGTACCGGTCTGGAAGTCTCCCGATTATGTCTTGGCTGCATGAGTTATGGGGTGCCCGAACGCGGAATGGCTCCCTGGTCGCTGAACGAAGAGGAGAGCAGACCCTTCATTAAAAGAGCGCTGGAGCTCGGGATTAACTTCTTCGATACGGCGAATGTGTACTCCGACGGAACAAGCGAAGAAATTGTCGGACGCGCCCTGAAGGAATATACCCGCCGGGATGAGGTCGTCATCGCGACAAAGGTATTTTTCCGTATGAGTCCGGGTCCTAACGGTGCGGGACTTTCCCGCAAGGCAATCCTGACCGAAGTTGATAACAGCCTGAAACGGCTGGGTACGGATTACATTGACTTGTACCAGATCCACCGCTGGGATAACACGACACCGATTGAAGAGACGATGGAGGCGCTTCATGATGTAGTGAAGGCAGGCAAGGCCAGATATATCGGAGCGTCTTCTATGTATGCTTGGCAGTTCCTAAAGGCGCAGCATGTTGCCGAACGCAACGGTTGGACCCAATTTGTCTCCATGCAGAATTTCTATAATTTATTGTACCGGGAAGAAGAGAGGGAAATGCTGCCGCTTTGCCACGAAGAGGGAATCGGCGTCATTCCGTGGAGTCCGCTTGCCAGAGGCAAGCTAACCCGGGATTGGGATGAACAGACCGCCCGTTCGGAGAAGGACGCAGCCGGACAAGCATTTTATTCGAAAATGGCCGACGCTGACCAGAAGGTTGTGGAGAAAGTAGCCGAGATTGCCGCCAAACGGGGGATTCCGCGCGCGCAGGTTGCGCTTGCGTGGGTGCTGCAAAAGGAGCCGGTAACCGCCCCGATCATCGGCGCAACAAAGCCCCATCACCTGGAGGATGCCGCTGCCGCGCTGTCAGTGAAGCTGGATGCTGACGAAATGGCGAGCCTGGAAGAGCCATATATACCGCACCCGGTTTTGGGTAATCTTAGCTAGGGCAGGCCGTTATTCACATTGTTTAGTTAAGTTCGGTTCAGAGAGACTTACCGCCGCAAGGTCATTATGGATCTTGGGGCTATTTTTTTTACGGGAAACCAAAAATATTGAACATCTGACAAAGAACTTAGAATTTAAAGCGCTTTCACACCCCTTTATAATCAAGTTAGGACACAAGAAAGGGGCAGCGTACCATGTCGAACTTGTTTTACAAGCCGGAGGGGGCTTGGGTGGGAGACCTCATTCCCTTTTACAAAGACGGTACATTCCGGTTGTTCTATCTCCATGATTGGAGGGAGAATAAGAGCATTCACGGAGAAGGGACCTCCTGGTTCGAGCTCCGCACAAGCGATTTCGTGCACTACGAGGAAAAAGGTGTCCGACACCACCTCCAATTTGCTCGGCTCCATCAACTGGAATATCCAGACCTTCGTGAATGACGTCGAGACGATTTCGAAGCTGATGCTGTCTTCCCGCGATGTTCAGAACTTCCTTTCTTATGACAAGAATGATTTCAAAAAAATCTACGACCTTCAGAATGCCACCCGCAACCTGATCGTCAATATTTCCAACAACAAATCGTATATTCGTTATGTGTACGTCGGCAGTGAGCAAAGGGAGCTGATCATCACGAACCAATGGGACCGCTTCACTTACGACCATATCTATCAGGCGGTCTCCCGGTCGAAATGGTATCGGCAGGTGGGCGGCATGGGGGGACGGGGATTGTGGCTGAACAGCGATGAGGTCCGTCTCGTCAAAAATAGTCCGGATTTGCTGCTGTATGGCAAACGGTTAAACAACCTGGATACGCTCGAACCGATCGGCATGCTGATCATTTCCATTGACAGACGGGTGTTCGACGAAATGTTCAAAGACATCACGAATGCGGAGAACGGGCATCTGATGATTCTGGATCAGAATCAAGTGATTTTTTACAATTCCCGGACCGCCGATTTGCAGCAGATTCCGCAAAAGGAACTGAACCTGCTCTACGATCTGCCTGAACGTGGCACCCGCATCGATACGATCAATGGTGAACGGTATGTCGTCACCTTCGATACAAATCCGGGGACCCGGTGGAAAGTGGTTAGCATGATCCCCTACTCCAACATCAATTCGGAAGTAGTCCTGATTCGCAATGTCACGCTTACCTTGACGCTGGTAGCTTTCCTGCTCGCCGCCTATGGTTCGTATCTGATCTCCAAACGGATCACCAAGCAGCTGACCCTGCTCTCCTCCGTCGCTCGAAAGGCGGCCAAACGGGAGGAAATCGAAGGCATCCTCTTTGAGGAGAAGGATGAAATCGGAAAGATCGGCAACCAATTCCTGCGGACCTTCCGCACCAACAGCGAATTGTCCGACAAACTGATCGAAGCCAAGCTGAAGGAAAAGGAGGCCGAGCTGCATGCGCTGCAGAGTCAGATCAATCCTCATTTTCTGTACAATACGCTGAATTCCATCTATTTGATGGCGGAGCGAATCGGCGCCAAAAATATTTCCAAAATGGCGATGTCCCTTTCCAACTTTTTTAAATTGAGCTTGAACAACGGAGATTATATTACGACTGTCTGCAATGAAATCGATCAGGTGAAAAATTATCTGGAGATTCAAAACGTCCGCTATAATGGAAAATTTGAGGTGGACATCGACATCGAGCCGGGAATCGAGCAGATCCGCATGCTGAAGCTCCTGATTCAGCCGCTGGTGGAGAATGCGATCTTTCATGGAATCGAGCTAAAAGAGGACAAAGGGAACATCGCCATTCGGGGCCGAAGGGAAGGAGAGACGCTGGTATTCGAGGTCGAGGATGACGGAGTGGGATTTGATACTGGGGTCATCAGGCCAAGAGGATATGCTTTAAGGAATATACAGGAGAGAATCCAACTGCATTACGGTCAAGACCGCGGGATTAGCATAGACAGCGTTCCGGGCGCCGGAACCAAAGTTACCCTTGAGATCGGCATCATCGATTAACATCTGGCTATGAAGGTGGGGGACACATCATGTATAAACTGTTTATAGCGGATGATGAACAGCTTGTGGTGGAAACGCTATCAACCATGATCGACTGGAACGTATCCGCGATAAGCATTGCGGGGACGGCCAACAACGGCAGGCAGGCGCTGGAACGGATTCTGCAGTCCGATCCGGACGTTGTCCTGACCGATATCCGGATGCCCGGGATGAGCGGTCTGGAGCTGATCCGTGCCCTGAAGGAGAAAGGCTGCAAAGCGGAATGCATCATCGTGAGCGGATATTCCGAGTTTGAATATGCCAAAGAAGCGATTGAACTGGAGGCGGTGGATTATCTGATCAAGCCGGCTGAGCTTGAGGAAGTGTCCCGGACCGTCGTAAGAGCGATTGAGCGTCTGGAGCGTAAAAGGGACCCGGCGGGGAACCGCCCGGAGCTGCGGATTGCTAGAGCGCTGGACCGGGCGGTGTTTACCGATCTCATCGTCCATGCCAAACGTCCGTCGTTCGATAGGGCGCCGTATGAACGGTATGACCAGTTCGCGGCCATCGTGATCGGAAGCGCGGCGGCGCTCTGGCTCGAACGGATGAAGAACAATGGCGGTACGGATGCCCTTCTCGGCTTTTTGTCGAGTCGCGGAATCGACGTGGAGCTGCTCTACGAGCAGCAGAAAGTCATCTTGTTGTGCATGGCGGCCCTGGAGGAATCCGAGTCATTACCGGAAATTCTGATGGCTGCGGCCTCAGCGTTTTCGGATGACAGCTCCCCGGACTCGGACGATCCTGCTTTGTCGTTTGGAATCGGTCCGGTTGTAAGCGGAATCATGGATGCTCATCTCTCTTTTTTGGCGGCGGACCAGGCTTGTCAAATGGGTCTGTTCTTCGGCGTTCCGGTAACGGACGGTAACGCTTGGCCGGAGGTCGCCCGCGCTTCCGAACGATGGCTCTCCGATTGGTCAGAGCAGATTGAATCTTTTACCCGCTACGAACAGAAACCGTTTGAAGAGCTGCTCGAACGCTGGACGGAGTGGGGGAGGGGGCGATGGATGGCTCCTGTTTCCTTGAAGAAAGCCGCCGCCCAGTGGGTGAACCGGCTGCTCGATCTGATCGAGCGGGATTATGGAATCAAGATCGGGAGCGTGATCGGGGACCGTTGCGGCTAATCGAAGGGCTGCTGGAAGCGCCGGATTGGGCGTTGTTGCGGAAACAGTGCCACGATTGTGCACAGGCTGTGCATTTCTATTTGAACGTAACGAAGACGACCCTGAAGGAAAAGGTGGTTCAAGAAATCAAGGCTTATCTGGAATCGCACTATCATGAAAATATCCAGCTCGACCAATTGGCGGAGCGGTTCGATCTCAACTCTTCCTATGTAAGCCACTTATATTCCAAATCGACCGGGCAGACGATTCTTGAATATGTCACGCTGCTGCGCATTCACCAGGCGAAACGGATGCTGAGGGAGAGCAGCTTCAAAATCTCCAAAATCTCACAGCACGTCGGGTACGATAACCAGCGGTATTTCTGCCAGGTGTTCAAGAAGCATGTGGGCGTAAGCCCCGGCCAGTACAGAGAGGACCATATGATCAGAGTCGGAGAAAGCTGTTCGTCATGACTTTATCACAGGCCCCAAGGGAGACTTCTAGGGCGAAAAAAGGCCTGTGGCCTTCGTTCGCTAATCAAGTGGACGCGGTCGCAGGCTTGTTCAGATTCATCTCCTCTTTAAGAATTAACTGCATTCAGACGTTCTTCATCCGCGGACGGTTTGGCGCTCCACGCCGAAACGGCCGCTGCCGTAAACATGATGACGGACAGCGTCCCGCATAAAGCCGCGAATCCGAAGGGCATCAGCGCAGCGGCCAGGATTGGGCCCAGACTTGCGAACGAATACAAAAAATCCGTAGAGCGCCAGAGCCATACCGCGTGCGGCCAAACCCAGCAGGCCGATCCGGGAAATGATCGCTGGAACGGCTGCGGCGATTCCGGCGACAAAGACAACCGTCGCGGCGATGAACAGCGCCATATTGACGCCGGATAACGCCGCTTCCCCGGCCAATCCAGCCGCAGCGGTAAGAAATCCCGCCACGAGGACGCGAACTGGCCCGAAGCGGCGAATCCAGGAACCGCAAAACAACGCGGATACCACTCCGGTCATGCTGATCAGTCTAAGCCAAAGAATGCGCTCGGGAGACAGATGCAGCTGCTTTACCGCAAATTCGTTAAGCCCGAAGAACATGGTGACAAAGCTCATTAATATCGTTACCGCCGCCCCGTAGGCGACGAGCAGCGCCGGAATCCGGACCAAAGTGCGGAATGCCTCGAACACGCCGGTCGCCATTTACCACTTAATGAATAGTATAGTATGATTTTTTTATACATAATTAGTAAATAATTATAAAATATTTTATAATAAAAAAGTGATAAAAATAGATTTAAAAAGTATATTAGGATTGTTATTTGCAACAGGCATATTACAATGGATTGAATTAAAAAAGAAGCTTGGAAGTTAAAGTTAGGCTAATATTGCAAATTTTTATTATTGAGAAAATTATTTATCGGTTAATGTCTATTAGCCAAGAGGATGTTTCGTCTGATAGTATTTCAGGGCTGTGTGTCTCTAGTGTACAAAGTCTCAATCGGCGCCCATCAGGATCCTCGAACACAACTAGCCAGCTTATGAGTGCAGTGAGAATCGATGAATGCTCGATATCAACTGTATCAAAATGTTCAATCCAACTCTCCAATGCAGTTCTATCTTTTACAGCTATCGTTATTGGATCCAATCCACAATCTTTCTTGGCACGACTTGGGTTAAGTCTGAGCTCTAGTAATGTACCTAAGCCTGGTATTTCCAAAATTATAGCGTAGAGCGAACCGTCACTATGGCGATGATCATAAGCTGTGATGCGTCGCGCCCCTATAGCCCTCTCATAAAATGATTGACTATTCTCAAGGTCTGAGACAGTAAATTTCAAGTGATGAATTCCTTGGAGTTGCATGCTTTCTTTAATCATATTCTTTTTCTCCTTTTTAATCATAGTCGGTTTTATATTTTCACAAAGCGAAGATTTAAATATATTACATATTTAAATGCAATTACCCGCTATAAGTAATGTACTGTAAAAATAAGAAAGTATAGATATATGAAAATTATTTGATGTCTATACTTTCTTATGTTACACATTTAGTGCTCATTTTAATTTAATCAATCCACTTTTAACAAGTGTTGACTTCAGAGGTCTTATCTTCATTAAAAGTTTTATTAAAACAGGGAATTGTAGAATATTTAATTCAGCATACTTTTTGCTTTTTTTACTGATTGTGCCTTTTGTAGCTAAATCTCTCCCAGCTTCACGAAACGCATTAAGTATTATAGCTTTTTTAGGAATTGATTTTTCATCCATATTTCTTAGTAAAAAGCTAGACTTTCTTATAAGGACACCAACCATTGGCGCATCCATAAATTTAGAAAAAGTTTCAAAGTAAGATACTACGCTTTTTGATGTTTCATTTTCAATGTTTCCACAGCTAGTCAATAAAACAAAAGGTTTCGAGCAAATATTGGCATCTATGTGATGAAAAAATAGCCCCTTTTTAGATACAGTAACCTTGCTTATATCCCCTGTAGAGTTAAACCTATCAATAAAGTTCTTCATTAATCCTGACATATTGAAAACATGAATAGGCGTAGCATATATAATAATATCTGCCTTAGACATCTTCTCCAAAATACCTTTCATGTCATCTTTATCTTCATAAATACACTTCAAGTAACTTTTTTCTGTGTGACACAATTCACAACCTAAGCATTGATTAATTTTATATTTATTAAGAACTATTGTTTCAAATTCAGAGCCTGCATCAATAACTCCACTTCTAATTTGATTGATTAAAAACTGAGTAAATCCTTTTTCTCCCCTATGACTTGCATTTATTGCTAATACTTTCATAACTGTATCATTCCTTTCACCTAAATTAGATATATAATAAGGCGCCTAACTAAATGGCTAAAAAAATATAGACAAAAATATACCATTAATTTACTATTATGATAAGGCGGCTAATTAATTTTGTCAATCTATTTATGTGGAGGATATTATGGGGAATTTTAATTTCGATTTAAAAGACATACCTAAAAAAGAGGATTTGCTAAAGTATTCAAATGAAAATAACCCTTTAAATATAAATGCTATTCAGGCATGTTTATATTTAATTAGAACTACAGATGAAATTTTCAAGATAGTGGATAGTCAATTTCAAAAATATGGGGTATCTGATGGCAAATTTTCTGTACTTATGACTTTGTACAACAAGGATAATCATCAATTAATACCATCTGAATTAAGCAGCCAATTAAATGTTACAAGAGCAACAATTAGTGGACTTTTAGATGGTCTAGAAAAAGATATGCTTGTAGAAAGATGTAAACATCCTTCTGATGGGAGAATGCTGACAATTAAAATAACTGAAAAGGGTGTAAAACTTATGGATGAGCTATGTCCAAAGCATTTCGCTTTATTAAGCAGACTGCTGGGATCTTTGGAAAGTGAAAGCTTAAAATCTTTTATAGAAAATTTAAAGCATATAAGAATTGGAATCAAAGAGATAAATAAATGATATGAAAATTCCCCGTCAGGCATTACGCCTAACGGGGTCTTTGATTCTAACGTCCCGCTCTGCTTCCTCCAGCGGGATTTCGATCGTAAACGTACATCCGGGATTCTCGTTCAGGGAGGCATGAATTTCGCCGCCGTGCATATGAAGGACCTCGCGGGCGATCGCCAGCCCCAGCCCGCTCCCCGGAACGCCGCTGTTGCGCGCAGGATCGACCCGGTAGAAGGAGTCGAACACATGCTTCAGCGACTCTGAAGGTATGCCGATTCCGTAATCGCTCACATGCAGCAGCACGGAACGGGGCGCCATCCGGGCTTGAATGGTAATGGCAGAGCTCGGATGGGAGTATTTCACTGCATTATCCAGCACATTGTCGACCGCTCTGCCCAAATAGTGGACATCGGCGGTGACTGGCATGTCCATGATCATCGGCAGCTCGCAGTTCAATGTCCGGCCGTTAAGAACAAGAGGGTCGTTCCATTTAGCAAGCAATCGTTCCAGCAGGGCATATACAGGCATCGTCTCCAATTTTAATCGGGTCTGTCTGGTCTCAAGCAAGCTTAAATCATGCAGATTCTGCACCAACTGGTTAATGGTCCACAGGCGGTCCGAAATCTTGCCCAGATAGCGCGGGATATGCGCCGGCTGGACTTTGCCGTCGATGATCGCATCAATGAATCCTCCGGCAATCGTCGCGGGGGTCTTCAAGTCATGCGAGATATGGGAGAACCATTTCTTCCGCCAGTTCCCCAGCCGTGTCAGTTCGTCGATCCGCTGCCGCAGCTCATGATTCGCCTGCTTTAGCGCAAGTGTCCGTTCCTCGACTTTGTGCTCAAGCTCCTCTTGAAGCTTCGTCTGCTGCTCCATCAGCTCTCCGATTCGTGCGGACATCAGGTTAAACGACTGAAGCAGCCGATGCACTTCCCGGATGCGCGTATCTTTAAGTGTTAATCGGAACTGTCCGTTGCCCATATCATGAAAGGCACCGTCCAGCCGCTTAAGCGGGCGGGAAATTCTTAGCCATAGCAGAACGGCAAGCGCGGTGCAAAGGAGGAAGGAAATGATGGAAATGAGCGTCAATTGATGGAACAGATGCTTGCTTGTGCTGGCCGTGAGCTCCGAGGAGGAGCGGGTCACACCGGCGAGCAGCCGTTCTTTTGGCAGCACGTAGCCCAAATACCAGCCCGTGGCGGGCACTTTTTTGGCAAACAGCATTTTGGTCTGGCCGTTTAGCATGGCTTGTCCGTACCCATTGCCCTCCGCGAGCGCTATGAATTCCTCAGGATCAAGCTGACCGATCACTGCGGCGCCCTGGCGCTGAACGGCCATCATCTGATAATCCGCGCCAAGCAGGAAGGCGAAAGCATCGCTGCTCTTAAAATGGGCACCCAGGACATGAGCCACAAAATCATCAACCGTAACATCGGCGGCGACGACACCCCGAAGCGTACCGCTGCTGTCATATATAGGCGCCGTCGCTGTGAAGACTCGGCCATTCGGAGTGATGTCCCAATACGGCTTCGTCCAGACCACCCTATCCTCCGAACTTGAAATTTGCAGGGCATCCTGGTAGAAGGCATAGCCGGTAATAGGACCCTCTCCGTTAAAAAGACGGCCATATCCCGATTGAGAGCCGTAATACAGCGTACCGCCCAGCGGATGCATATAATACATGGCAATAATATTAGGATTACGGTCCAGTTCTCCCGCGAAAAAAGGGTTCAGATAGGTGCTGAGCGCCAAATCCCGCAGCATGGACCTCGGGAAAGCGCTTGAAGGTTCCTTGGTCAGCTTGATGGCCCATCTGCCGTGGTCCTCGACATAGGCCCCGTTTCCGAGAGAGGTAAGGGCAAGCGGCCGGCCGGGATATAGCGCGCCGCCGTTAAGGATGGCCTCGGCTTGGCTTCGGGCGGTTGTTACGGCATGCTCGACCTTACGCATTTCAGCGTCGATGGCATAAATCTGCTCCTGCAAGTAGGATTGGTAGATGGTTACGTAATCCCGTTCAACAAGACCCGTCTGCATCTTGGCATAGGTATCAAAATGACTTCGCGTCGACTCGTTTGTCAACCAGCCAATCAGCAAAAGCGGCCCGACGGCGCTAAGTAGCATCACGCACAGCAGCTGCGCCGCCAGCGATTTTGGCGCGAATCGGTCCTGGAGGTGCCTGCAGAAGTCAAATAATCGCCGCATGCTCGCAAAATTTATAGCCGACGCCGCGAATCGTTACGATTCGTTCGGGTCTGGCCGGGTCGTCCTCGATTTTGCGCCGCAGGTTGCCAATATGCACCTGAAGCGTTTTGCTGCCAAGGCCCTTGCCGTATCCCCACAGCTTGTCCAGCAGCTGCTCCGCCGTAAGCACCTGTCCGGAATGATTCATGAAAAAGGTAAGCAGCTGGTATTCTTTCGCGGATAATTCCAGGCGCTGGCTGTACAAATAAGCTTCATGCGCGGAAAGGTTCACCTGCAGCGACTCGGAGGCGAGTATGCTGGCCTTTCTCGGCTCCTCCATCCGCCGCATTGCCATCCGGGTGCGTCTCAAATGGGCTTTAATCCGGGCAATCAGCTCGAGCGGGCTGAACGGTTTGCTCATATAATCGTCCCCGCCGACGCTGAGTCCGATGATTTTATCCATTTCCGTAAATTTGCAGGTAAGAAATACGATAGGGGCATCAGTGACCGCGCGGAGCTGCCGGCAGAGCTCGTAGCCTTCAATATCCGGCAGAAACACGTCAAGAATAATGATCTCCGGCGAATACGCATCCACCATCCGAAGCGCCTCGGCCCCGTTCATCGCCTGCTGGAATTGAAAACCGTCCGATACCGCGTACATTTCAATGATTTCTCCAATATCCGCTTCGTCATCGACGAGCATGATCATCTCTCCCGGCATGGTACAATCCCTCCCCATGATCTGGTCAAACAAGACTGAAACTATGTCAAGTTAGTTAACAGTTAATGCGGTGAAGTATCGAGCCTAATTCCACTTTACCTGAATTTAATAAAAACTTGAATCATTTTTACCTGGAACACCTTAGAATCTTTACTTTGGATGAGTACCATTCGAATAGCAGGACGAACAGCCAAGCTCTATACGTTAACATACCTCACATTAATTGGGGTTGGGTTGAGCGAACTGATCTTTAAGAATGGGGAGGATGTTTGATGAAAAAGAAAATGATTCTGGCCGGAACTGCGGCGGCCGCGCTGTTTTTGACAAGCGTAATTCCGGGGTCACCGTGGAAATCCGAGGCGGCGGCGATCGTTGCTCCGAAAGTGGCGTATGATCCGCTGAATCCGCTGACGGAGCAGGAGATTAGGTCGGTGTCTTATATTATCAAGCACAGCTCGAAGTACAAAAAGGACATGCGCTTTACCGAGATTACGCTGAAGGAGCCGGACAAGAAGAAGGTATGGAACTGGGTGCTGTTAAGCGACGCGGCCAAAAAGATGAAGGCGAACAAGCTTCCGCGCCAGGCGGCGTTCGTTATCTCCGAGCAGCGTAAAGTGTACGAAGGAGTTGTGGATCTCGATTCGAAGCGAATCGTGGAATGGAAAGAGAACACAACCGGCGGATATGCGATGGTGAGCTTTGCCGAAGATCCGTCCGATGTGGTGTACAAAAATCCCGAGTTCCTGGCAGCGCTGAAAAAGCGCGGGCTGGCGGGCAAAGTAAACAAGGTGAAGCTGGTCGGTCTTACCGTAGGCTATTACGGACCGGACAACGCCGATCCCAACCGCCGCCTGTACAAATACACGGCCTATCTGGACACGGGGGACGGCAACTTTTTTACCCATCCGATCGAGAACCTGGTTGTAACCGTTGATATAGATGAGAAAAAAGTGCTTAAAGTCGAGGATGACGGTGTGATCCCGGTGCCGATGAACGACCATGGATACCGGAAAGGTGACAAAGACAGCACACGAGAGCCGGCTAAACCGATCGTCATCACTCAGCCTAAAGGCGTTAATTATACGATCAAAGGGCAGGAGATCAGCTGGCAGGGCTGGAAATTCCACGTTATTCTGGACGCGCGCCGCGGTCCCGTCATTTCCGCAGCGACCTTCAACGATCATGGCAAGCAGCGCAAAGTTATGTACAGCGGCGGACTTGGCGGGATGACGGTTCCATATGGCGACCCCGGCCTGAACTGGTACTGGAAGACGTACATGGATTCCGGCGAATACGGCGTCGGCAAGCTTGGGCGTCCGATGGTGCTAGGCGCAGACGTGCCGAACAATACCACTTTCATTGACGCCACGCTTAACGACGATAACGGCAATCCGTACACGTCACCGAAGGTTATCGGGATTTTCGAGCGCTACGCCGATTCCGACTGGACGCATAGCGAGGCCGGAGTGACCGATAGCCGGGCCCGTCTCGAGCTTGTCGTCCGGTTCATCTCCACAGTCGGGAACTATGACTATACATTCGATTATGTGTTCCAGCAGAACGCGAATATCAAGATCAACGTCGGCGCATCCGGCATTGAGGCGGTGAAAGGCGCGGCAGCAACCAGCGTAAAGAGTACGGACGAGCACTATATTGATCCGAACAATGCGGAAATCCGCAACGGTACACTTGTCGATAAGCATACGGTGGCCGTGTATCACCAGCATATTTATAATTTCCGCCTCGACATGGATGTGGACGGCGAGAAGAATACCGTGCTGGAGCTTGATCCGAAAGCGGCGCCGATTACGGGCAATCCGAGCAAGAAGACGGAGATGGTGCTGGAGCAGAAGACTTATCATACGGAGCTCGAAGCCGCACAGAAATTCGATCCGGACAAGGTTGTTCTTGTTACCAACCCGGAGAAGAAGAACAAATTGGGTTACTTGACCGGCTACCAAATTATCGCGAATGCGGGCGGCACTCATCCTTTCGCAGAAGACCCGCTGTTCGGGGATGACGACTATCTGATCAAGCGTGCGGGCTATTTGAAAAAGCATATTTGGGTAACTCCTTATTCACCGGACGAAATCTACCCCGAGGGCAAGTACATCAACCAGAACCCGAACGATACAGGGCTTGCGAAATGGGCATCTCAGGACCGGGATATCTATGAAAAAGATGACGTGGTCTGGATTACGACGGGAACAACGCACATTCCGCGTTCGGAGGAGTGGCCGATGATGTCGACCGAATGGGCGTCGGCGATGCTGAAGCCGTTCAATTTTATTGACCGGACGCCGACTCTCGATCTGCCTGCGCCGACGGAAAGCGATACGAAGAAATAATAGGGATAACTTCGGATATGTATTCGGGTAGTGGAGGGAGTGGGAAATGAAGCTGAAGTGCAACCGCTTGTCCGTGTTTATCCTTGTCGTTACGGTCATGCTTTCCGGATGCGGCGCTGCCGCCAAAGAGGAGCTGCAGGACCCGTATTTGGACCCGATGTCCTTGTCCATGGGACATGCTCATGGCGGCGCCGCAGCCGAGACATCGGCCGAGAAAGCCATCGAGGCGGTTTGGTCGTGGCCGGAAGGTAAGCCTGAAGCGGGCAAACCGGCCATGCTAAAGCTGCAGCTTGCGGACGGAGCGGGGAAGCCGCTGACCAAGCTGGACATTGTCCATGAACAGCTGCTGCACCTCGTTGCCGTAAGCGGTGACCTGCAGCATTTCCAGCATATTCACCCCAATTACAACGGCGACGGAAGCTTTGAAATTGCCGTTACTTTTCCAAGCGGTGGTCCGTACACGCTGTTCGCTGATTTTACGCCAACCGGGTATCATGCGCTGACTCGCAGCATAATCGTGGAAGTTCCCGGCGAGAAGCCAGCGCCGCAGCCACTCAAGCCTGACGCACAACTGAGCGGCCAGTTTGATGGCATGGAGGTTTCCCTTCATTACGACCATCTGATGGCCAAGATGAACACCATGATGACCTTCACCTTCAAAGATTCAAGGACAGGTCGGCCCGTTCGCGATTTGGAGCTATACCTGGGGGCGGTCGGGCATGTGATGATCGTGGACAGCACGGCGAGAACGTTTCTCCATGTCCACCCGCTGAATTGGGGTTCCTCCGGCCCGCAGGCCGCCTTTTCGGTTGCATTTCCGGAGAGCGGTATCTATAAAATGTGGGGGCAATTCAAACGGAGCAGCTGGATTGTCACCGTTCCTTTCACGATTGAGGTTCCTTAAAGCGTCCCGATAGCGGGCAGATTTAAGAAGCTGCACTCGTAAGAATGAAGAGGTGAACAGGTGACCAGCAATCCAATATCCTGTGCTTGGAGGACTGCCGTACAGTTTTATTTTGGGGTAAGCTCCACCGCAAAAAAAAGCACAAACGGGTTCTGGTATCTTTCAGTATGCAAGGATGCTCGCTTTTGAATTGACGTTAATAGGAATATGATGTATAATATAGGTAACAGATCCCACCACGCCTCTTAACAATGCGTACCAAGGTGGGCCTTTTTATATCCGGAGGAAACTTAATGGATCAGGAGATTTCGCATGTAAAGGCGCCAGCTACATTTGAGCAGCAAATTGAAATTCTAAGAAGCCGTGGTTTGATTATTGATAATGAGGATTTAGCAATTCGCACGCTGCAGAGGGTTAACTACTATCGCCTGACCGCCTATGGCTTAAGTTTAAAGAGAGATGATCGATATAATCCAGGAGTTACTTTTTCCCGAATTTGCGCTCTATACGAGTTTGATCATCAATTTCGATATCTTCTTATGGATATGACCGAACAGATCGAGATTGCTTTTCGGACTCATATTTCTTATCTTATCGCTCATAAATATGGGGCGTTAGGGTATTTAGATGGAACGCATTTTGAGAACTCTACATACCATAGCTCTTTCTTGAATGAGTTAAACAAGGAATTTAAGCGGTCCCAAGAAATATTTATTAAGCATCATTTCGAGAAATATAACGGCATTATTCCTATTTGGGTGGCAGTTGAAGTTCTTTCATTTGGAGCTTTATCGAAACTGTTCAAGAACATGAAGAATGAAGATAAAAATCAGATTGCAAGAAGCAACTATTATATTCCGGCAATTTATCTTGAAAGTTGGTTACAATGTTTGTCTTATGTTCGGAATATTTGTGCCCACTATGGCAGACTCTATAATCGCCCTCTAACCAGTAAACCGAGATTGAGTTCTCATGCTAAAAAATTAGGCATTCAACAAAATAAAATATTCGCACATCTCTTTGCTCTTAAGCATCTGATTCCAGATTATGAAAAATGGACTGATTTCATAACACGTTTGGAGGCATTGATTACAAAGTATAAAGAAGTTGTAGAGTTGGATCGTATAGGATTCCCGGAAGATTGGGAGGCTTTGTTAATCAGTAGGAGACAAATCGGGCAGTAACAATCTACGGTTTGTATGAAATCCGTAACCCAAGAGGATGATGATCGCAAGAATCAGTTCCTAAAAACCAAAGGCACAGTACCACTTGTTCAATTGGTGAGACTGTGCCTTTAGTGTAGTCAAAATTTCAAAACACCCGCCGCGCCGTCACGAACCGTTTTTTCCAATAGTCACTGAAGGCTTCGGTGCGGACGCCGTATTTCACCGAATAGGTATGCAGCAGCTGGTTGTCCCCCGCATAGATAGCGACGTGCCCGATGTTCAAATCACGCGCGCTGAAGAACAGCAGGTCGCCTTTGCGCAGCTCGTCCAGCCCGATCTCCGTGCCGGTCTTGGCTTGGTCGTAGGACACGCGGGGAAGGTCAACCGCGAGCGTATCCTGAAAGACGCGCTTTACAAAGGAAGAGCAGTCGAAGCTGCCTGTCTGATCCGGCGAGGCTCCGAATACATAAGGCGTACCGAGAAAGGTCTCGCCGTAGGCGATCAGCTCGTCCGTCTGCTTATCGGTGAGGGACGGGCTGGTATAGTCGGTGTACTTCGGTTTTGCGGATATGTATCCCGTTTGGTTATCCGGGGTCCGCACCTCCAGCCAGAAGGCGTCTACTTCGCGCACGACATGGACTTTTGATCCAGTAGGCAGCAGCCCCAGGATGTCTGCGCCGCCGCCCGTATCCGGCGAACTGGGAGCCGAAGCTGGTGAACGGACGCCAACATCCGCTGAACGGCTAACCAGCTTCAGCGAAGGGGCTGCCCCATCCGCCGGGCCGCTGCCTGAATCCGGCGAGCTGCACAGATTGACGCCCCACCGGATAGTCGTTTCAAAGGTCATCGTGGAGATTTGGACGGAGCGGGCCGCTTGGTCCCAGGTAACGGTGCTGCCAAGAGCTTCGCTGATGAAGCGCAGCGGAACCATCGTATATCCCCCGGATATTTGCCCGGGCACATTAAGCTCCACTATCCGGTCGTTCACCGTGGCGGAAAGATCCCCGATGCGGTAGGTCAGAGTCGTGCCGTCCTTCGTGGCCGTGACCGTCTTATCCGTATTATTCCAGGACAGCTTGGCCCCCTGCCCCTCAAACAGACGCCGCATGGGAACGAGCAGCGTGCCGTTCACATTAACCGGCTCGGCCTCGGTCTGAAGCAGCGAGCCGTCCAGATAAATGGATATCGGTGCGGGAATGGTCTGGGACGGCTGGATAGTCTGGGCATCCGGAGCCGCCTGAACGGTCCCGGCGGCCGGATCGGTTCCGGCCGTCCGAGAGGTCGTTTCAGCCGGCGGGGTGCTCGGCTTGGCCGCATCCTCCGCGTGAGCGGAGGATGCATATAACAGAGATAGGGCGAGAATGGAAAGCAGTGCGTTTCTGCGTATCGTCATAAGTTCATCACCTTGTAGATGGATTCATTATGTATAGTTAGACTAAGAAAAAGCGAAATGGTTTTGCTGTGCGTATAAGTTCTATTATAAGTTATATCATTGACGATCTCCCGAAAATGATTTAGAATCGTCCTAACTAATACAGGGCGATGGAGTTCGCCGTAACCGCCGCGAGGCTGATGACTCCTACCAGAGGATTTTCACTTCCCTGGTAGGAGTCTGTTTTTTATGGATATTTTCATAGGAAAGGAAAGAAGAAGATGAATGCTGCAAGACAAAAGCGGGCGCTGTGGAGCGAAAAATGGAGGATTGCCGCTCTAGCGGGCACGCTGCTGAAATGGTTGGTCCTCGGGAGCGGTGTGGGCATACTTTCCGGTACGGCTTCCGCATTTTTCCTCAAAAGTCTGGATTATGTGACCGATGTAAGAATCGCAAATCCCTGGCTGCTGTTTCTGCTTCCGCTCGGCGGGGCGCTGGTCAGCTTCCTTTATCTAAAGGTCGGCAAGAACAGCGGGAAGGGAAACAACCTGATTCTTGAACAAATCAACAATGGCAATGAGACGATTCCGCTGCGGATGGCCCCGCTCGTCTTATTCGGAACCTTGGTCACGCATTTGTTCGGCGGGTCTGCGGGCCGCGAGGGTACAGCCGTACAGATGGGCGGAAGCCTGGCCGAATGGTTCGGCAGAATACTCCGCGTCCGGTCCGCCGACCGCAAAATCCTGCTGATCTGCGGCATAAGTGGCGGCTTCGGCTCAATCTTCGGAACTCCTTTGGCGGGCACTGTGTTCGGCCTGGAGGTGCTTGCGATCGGGTTAATCAGTCACGAAGCGCTGATTCCGGCTTTTGTGGCCGCTTTTACGGGCAATCTGGTCACGACATCGTTCTGGGGCGTTTCCCATATTCATTACCATATCGGCGAAGTGCCCGGTTTAACGTGGATTGTCGTCCTCAAGGTCGTAGTCGCTGCGATCCTGTTCGGGCTGACCAGTATTGCATTCAGTGAATTGACGCATGCGCTGAAAAAAGGGTACACCAGGCTGTTCAAGAACCCTATGCTGAAAAGCGCGGTGGGCGGTGTGGTCATCATCGGTCTGGTCTATTTGCTGGGAACCCGCGATTACTTGGGGCTGGGTATTCCGCTCATTCAGAACTCCTTTACGGAGAGTGTTTCTCCGTTCGCTTTTTTGGGCAAGCTGGTCTTTACCTCTCTTACCTTGGGAGCCGGATTTCAGGGAGGCGAGGTGACTCCTTTGTTCGCAATCGGGGCCACTCTGGGGAACGCGCTGTCCGGATTTTTTCATCTATACGCTCCATTTTTGGCGGGTCTCGGATTTATCTCCGTATTTTGCGGCGCAACTAACACTCCAATCGCATGCTTTCTGATGGGAATTGAGCTGTTCGGGTCGGACGCGGCGATTTACATGTTCATTGCCTGTCTCGTCAGCTATCTGTTCTCGGGCCATACGGGCATTTACACCTCTCAGCTAATCGGGACATCCAAGAGCTATCTCCTGCCGATCCCTCAAGGGACAACCTTGGCAGGTGTGAAAGATCTGAGGAAGCAGAAGGACAAGGGAACTCACGATCCGGTCAAAAGATAAAGCCCTGTATACGCCGTGTGAAAAGAATGCGCGGATGATATAATAAAGGTAGCTTAGACGAAAGGGAATTTACCATATGGAATTTGCGGAATCGAACGGGCTTATGGCCGGCTGGCTGGCGCTGACCCATATTCAGTCGAATACGGCGGGCAGGCTGGAACAAGCGCTGCAAGAAAGACATCGGATGTCCCTGAAGGAATTTTATTTGCTGTTGTTTTTGTCCGAAGCACCCGGGAAAAAGCTGCGTCTGCAACAGCTCGAATCCATGGTTGGGCTGAGCCAGAGCGCGATGTCGCGGTTAGTCAGCCGGTTCGAGGCTAAAGGCTGCGGTGCGCTGAAAAGGCATGTATGCGAGGAGGACCGCAGAAGCGTCTATACTTCATTAACCCCGTATGGCCAGGAGAAGGTGGACCGGGCGTACAGCACCGTTCAATCCGTTCTTCTGGATGCTCTTCCAGGCAGGGAGCTTGAGAGTGTGCTGAACCAGCTTCTTGAGGCCAAAGGAAGCTCGGCGGATTCTTAATCCGTCACTACTGGAGCAGCGCCGCTAAAGTAAAGATAAGCCCTTGATTCATCAACCTGATGATGGATTAAGGGTTTTAATAATTAAGGGGTTGAAGCATTTGACGCCGCAGGAGAATGAATCGGAATCGAGATACACACAGCAGCATCTGGCGAACGAGCGGACGTATCTGGCCTGGATTCGCACCGCAGTCGCCTTGGTGGGTCTCGGCTTTCTGGCGGCCGGTCTCGTGTTCGGGGATAACCGATACAGCGGAGTCGGCCACATGGTCGCGGCCATCGCAGGCATTTCCGCAGTGCTGCTTGGGGGAGGCGTGGTAGCCGGAGCTACCTGGGATTATTTGCGAAAAAGAGACGGGATCAACAAAGAGCAGTTCCGTTCGTCCTCTATGCTCATCCGGCTGGTGTTCTTTTCCCTGACTGCCATTGAACTGCTGCTGATCGTGCTGGTCGTGTTAATGCTTTACAGAAATCCATTTTAGGAGGGTCACAGTGAAGAACAGAACCGGCATCATGGTTGCCGTCTCCATTATACTCATTATCATCAGCAGCCAGATTCCTTCATATCAATCAAAAATGCTCGGCGCCTTGCAGCAGATCCTGCTCGGACTTGGACTGGTCGGCTGCCTGTTGGCGATGTGGAAATTTATGAAGAGCGGCGGCAAGAAAAAGGATAACTGACTTGATGAACAAGCCGTAGATTACAGAGGACGCTCTCCGGAATGGAGCAGCGCCCTTCTGTATTTCTGCGTTTTTTTTCTACGTCTGCCCAATTAACGAACAGACA
>NZ_ASSD01000174.1 GCF_000520715.1 Paenibacillus zanthoxyli JH29 | reverse complement strand
TCAGATTCCAGAAACTTGATAATCAACAGGCCTGACTGTGTATTATAATAGAGATAGTGTTACTGGGAATATACTCAAAGTTACTGGTAGTACAAGCTCACTTTTGGGTTTCCACCCTGGAAACTCTTGGACTCATGATCGGGTTGCGACTGAAAACTCTGCCTCTTTTGCAGGACGGTCAGGTAACATACAAATCCAAGGAACTAGAACCCTTAGCATAATTGCTGGTGGTATTGGTGATTTCATATCAAAATCTGAATCATATTTTATGGGATTGGGTTAAAATTATAAAATAACTAAACTACCACCTGGCATAATTTAGGTGGTAGTTTTATATTATAAAATTAAGGAGGTGTATTATTATGGATCATGAACAACGATTAAGCAATTTAGAGAAACGAATGGATTCACATGATAAAAAATGGAGGATAATCAAAAATGTCCTTATTGTCTTCTTTGTCATATGGCTAATACTATTCTTAATAGGATTGACTCAATTTTTAATTGCTTAAAATCGAATATTGGCTTTTTTGTTTATCTGTACAAATGTTTGTCCTTGGCTCAGGGTATGTACAGATTGCTGTAAAAGCGGCTAGGCCCCTTAAATCCGGAGTCATGCCCT
>NZ_ASSD01000173.1 GCF_000520715.1 Paenibacillus zanthoxyli JH29 | reverse complement strand
CCGGTTGAACTGCTGATGGCAGTCCCGGCAGAGCAGGCGGGAGCCCAAGGCGGGATTGCCGCAGTTACGGTTCGGGATGAAGGAAAGCTGTTCGCTGTGCCCGCTTCGCTGAAGACGGTGGACCATATCCGGTATGCCGTCATCCACGAGGCAGCCGGTTACCGGACTTACGCGCTGCTGAGCGGCAGGACTTCCTTCTCCGACACCCGTAACCACTGGGTCCGAGGCATCGCCGCAGACCTGGCGGACCGCTTGATGCTTACCGGCGGCGGGGACGGCCGTTTTGCGCCGGACCGCACGGTTACGCGGGCCGAACTGGCGGCGCTCTCCGTCCGAAGCCTCGGGCTTATGGGCGGAGAGATACCTTCCGCCGCCTTCAGTGACGTGCCCGCCTCCTCTTGGGCCTATGGCCCGGCGGCGCTTGCGCACAAGTTCGGCCTGATGTCCGGCTATCCCGGCGGCGTCTTTGGCGGCAGCGGCGGGGTGACCAGGGAGCAGGCCATGGTGGTCGTTTATAACGCCGTCCGTCTGATCCAAGGAAGCGGCGCCGCACCCGATACGGCGAAGACGACTAGCAGCCTGTCCTCTTTCGCGGATCGGACCGAGCTGTCTCCATGGGCTTCGGCGGCAGCGGCTTACCTTATTGACAGCGGCATTGTCAAGGGAGACGGCTCCCGCGAGCTCAGACCAAAGGATACGCTAACAAGAGCGGAAGTAGCCGCTTTGATTCACCGCATGCTTCAGGTGAACGGCTGGATCGACTAAATGTAATATCAAGCACGAAGCGGAGCATCCGCAGGGTTCCTGGAACCTTGGGGGCGCTCCGTTTTTTTGTTTCTGATGAGCAGCG
>NZ_ASSD01000172.1 GCF_000520715.1 Paenibacillus zanthoxyli JH29 | reverse complement strand
ACCTGTATTTCCGTAGGCATGTTATACATAGCTATTCTCAGGCGACCAAAAGATGCAGAATTTCAGGTTTTCTGCATTATTTACTCGGGTGGCCCCGTCCACCTTCCTAAATCCCACCTAAAAAAAGGGCATCCCATTAGCCCTTTTATGGCTTATGGGACCCCCTTTTTTCGTCAGCTTGCATGCATTACGCACAATCAAGGAAGAATTTTTAATATAATTCAATTATTATGAATTTTTCATATGATGATTTTATCATATACCATGCCAGGAAGTTGCCCATCTGCATCCTGTTCAGTTCCCTGACAGACGCTTGCGGAGCTTAAGCTTGCTTCAATACATTTAGCAGCTTCAATTCGTTAACCCGATTCAATTCATCGTAATGCTTCAAGACCGCCTCATGAATCTTATGTCCTGGCGGAATGTTCGTATACTTGGCCACTGCCGCCCGGGCTCCGGCTTTGCTCACGAAAGCCTGAAGCTCGGCAGCTTCGGGATCTTCCATCACATCGAACAGCAGCGCCCCCGCCATTGACCTTGCCAGCGCCGAGAAGCTGAGCCCCCGCTCATAAGCCTGCACCGCAGGCGAGACGAGACGGTCGCCCGGTGAAAGCTTGCGGATAGGGGAACGCCCGACCCTGGCTACTTCATCCGTCAGCGCCGGATTTC
This sequence comes from Paenibacillus zanthoxyli JH29, assembly GCF_000520715.1. GTDB lineage: Bacteria > Bacillota > Bacilli > Paenibacillales > Paenibacillaceae > Paenibacillus_AQ > Paenibacillus_AQ zanthoxyli. The sequence continues at coordinate 14,220 of NZ_ASSD01000172.1, read as the reverse complement.
GGAAGCGTTCCAGAATTTTATCGATATATTTGCCATGCTCTTTACGGTCGAAGCCGTGCTTTTGAACCAATAATTCCCCGGTCTCTTCGAGCACTTCCCGCACAGAGGCGGTAAGCTCTTCATCCTCCATCGCCTGCTGAATCGTTTCCCACCCGCGAAGATAGCCGAGATAGGCCGCCGAGCAGTGTCCGGTATTCACCGTGAACAGCTTGCGCTCGATGTATGGCTCCAGATTGTCAACGTAATGGACTCCCTTAATCTGCTTATAGCCCGGAATCATTTGTGAGGAATCCACGACCCATTCATGAAACGGCTCCACAACAACTTTTAAAATATCCCTATGCTGCTGTATCGGTACGATCCGGTCCACTGCGGCGTTCGGAAATGCTATCATTTTGTCAGCCTTGCTTCGCGTTTCCTCGTCAAGCCTCGCGTAGACTAGCTCTTTAAGCTGTCCGCTGCCGCCTATTGCATTCTCGCAGGCGATGATATGCAGCGGTTCGGATGATTCCGCCACGCGAAGGGCCACACCTCGGGCGATAACACCAGCGATATGCTTCAGAACAGAAACACCTACCGCCGTTGTTATAAGATCCGCATTGGCGACAGCCAGCATCACCTCCTCTTCCTGGGAGGCGCTGCTGAGCGCTGTTACATGGTTCACCGTCACCGTTTCCCGTCCTTCGCTGGCCAGGGTAACGGTATATTCGCCGCGTTCCCGCAGCTCACGAACCATCGCTTCGTTCACGTCCACAAAGGTCACTTCATAGTCCGATTGCGACAGCAGCAGACCGATGAAGCCTCTTCCGATATTGCCGGCTCCAAAATGAACAGCTTTCATACCTGCACACCTCCCTCAAAAATCCCGATAATATCCAAAGGGCTTGTGGCGTTCATAATCCGTTCGATCGCATCGTCCTCAGTGAAGATCATAGCCACATTAGTGAGGACTTCCATATGCTCTTCTCCTGCGGCCGCTATGCCGATGACCACAAACGCTGGCTCTTCGCCTCCGAAGTCGACGCCTTCCGGAAACCGGGCGATGGACAGCCCCGTGGATTTAATATAAGGCTTCGCATCCTTTGTTCCGTGGGGAATGGCGAGTCCGCCTCCCATATATGTGGATACGACCTTTTCCCGCTCCAGCATCTTCGGGATATAATCCTTCGTAACATGCCCCCCCTCCACCAGCAGTTGTCCGGCGATTGCAATGGCCTCGTACTTGTCCTTGGCGGCGGCGTTCATCATAATTTTATTTTCTGACAGTATGGTCATTGGGTTTCTCCCTCTTTCATCTTTTATTTTCGAAAAAACGCAGAAGCTCGGCGGACAAATAGGTTCGAATCTCCTGCTCCGACCTTTCCTCCAGCAAACGCATCAGGTCCGTATTCAGCAGCATCGCGCTGATCTCGCTAAGCACCTCCAAGCTCTCCTTCGAAAGCACCTTCGGGGCAAGCATCAGCAGAATCGTGCTTACCTCGGTATTTCCGTCCAGAATAAGCGGCGACTGGAGCCGGTAGAGCGTCAGCGAGGACATAAGCACATGGCTGCTGCGGGTATGAAACAGCGCAAGACGGGTATCCGGTATAACCTGGCTGGCCATTTTTTCCCGTTCCAGCAGTCGATTCCGCAGCGTCTTGGGATCATCGGTTACGCCGCTGCCTTTCAGCTTATCCAACATCGCGCCGATGGTATCCTCCAGATTCATCCCTTCATTGCTCAGTGAATAATACCGGAAGCGTTCGACCAACCCATCAATTTCATCAAGCAGTCCTTTATAGCTCCTTAATCTGCCTATAACGGATTCCCCTGTCACCGGCTCGCCTTCTTCGCCAGCAGAAACGCTTCCATCTTCCGCCAGAGCCTTATCCTGGATGTAGCGCAGAAGCTTGTCGGTCTCTTCCGCCGTCAGCAGCGGGCTAATTCGGATATATTTGTCTTTTTCCATTGGCAGATCGATTGTCGATATGATCAGGTCGTAGTCCTCTTTCGGAATCCGGGCCGCCTCGTACCAGGAGACATTGCCCAATATCTCAAGCTGGGGCATTTCCTTTCTAAGCCGTTCTCCGAGCAGCCGGGATGAACTTAGACCGCTCGTGCAGACCAGAATCGCCCGCACATTACGCCTTAACTGGCTCAGCCGCTCCGTAGAAGCTCCAAAATGCATAACCAGGAAGGCAATCTCCTCATCGGGTACGGCAAGATCCAACTTCAAATCCTCGACCGCATCCCGGATCATGCGGAACAGATACTGGTAATCCTTGCGGATCGGTCCGAGCAGCGGGTTGCGGATGCGGGTGCCCTCACGGATTCGTCTGAGCGCCTGCTCGACATGCTCAAGAAGACCTTCCCTCAAAATGCGGTCGCTGTGGAACGGAAACCCGGTTCGCTTGACGACCTGCTCCGTCAGACGGTATACCAGCCCCATCAGTCCAATGTCCCCATGCACAAAATCATCCGGCGCGCCAGACTCCTGCGCCCTGTCAAACCATTCAGCGATGTATAAGTGCTCCGCTTTCGGAAGCGCAAGGTTCATCTCGTTCTCCAGCCGGTTAACGAACTGTTCCGCGCCGGAAATATTCAGGTGATCGGGCATTCGCGAATAGGCCGTTTCCTCGGGACCATGGATGACCATTCCGATTTCCCAGCGCCTTACGGCGACGGACAGGCCGAGCAGCAGCTCCATGTAGACACTCTCAGGCAGTTCGGCCGTCCAGTTCCACTCCATATCCCACAGGAGATTTTCCACGTTCAGCAGTCTGCTCTGTCCGACAGCGGCAAGCAGCTTCCGGAAGACCGGACTTCCCTCCCCTTCAGGTTGAGGCCCCCGGCCGACCAGGTCCGACTGATCCAGATGCTCGGCTGCCAGCCTGCAGAGTGCGCGCCGCTTGTCGGCTTCGGCGCCGGTGATTTCGACGCCATATCCCCTTCTGCGAACGAGCTGAAGTCCAAATTTGCGCACCCACGGCTCCAGTTCATCCAGATCGTTGCTGACGGTAGCTACCGTTACTTTCAAGGTGTTTGCCAAAGCGAACAGCTTTAGCGGCTCTTCCGTCTCAATCAGCGAGCACAGCTCGAATATTTTTCGTTCCTCTCCGGAATATTCCGCAGGTTTTTGTGCCCGTAAAAAGTGCCTGAGCTGCCCAAGTCCGGTTTCCGGGCCGTTCATTTGGATACCCTTACCGGATTTGCGGCTTAATATAAGCCCGAAATCCTGAAGGATGTGTTCGGTATCCTCCAGCTCCCGGTGGACGGTTCGCACGCTGACGCCGATGTTCCCGGCGATTTCTGCAGCGGTTATTTCCTCGCGATTGTCGAGAAGCAGTTGAATCATCTGCCGCTGTCTGGCGGTAATCTTCCTTATCATTGCGAACCCTCCTGCAAAGGCCTTAACTCAAGCGTTCAACCAATTCGTCATATTTCGGACTCTTCAGGAAATTATCAATTGAAATATGCTCGGCTTTCGGATTGCTCGCGATTGCCCGGTCCGTCAATGTCTTCTGCGTAACCACAATGTCGGCATCGGACGGAATTTCACTGACTGGTGAATTGACGACCGTCACCTGAACACCGGCATTTTGCAATTTTTTTCTCAAGACGGAGGCGCCCATAGCGCTGGAACCCATGCCTGCGTCGCAGGCAAACACGATTTTTTGTACTTCGCCTTTGCTGCGGATGTTCCCGGATGTATTGAAAACGATTGCATTTTGAGTTGTTGCAGTTTGAGCCGTTGCGATTTGCGGCGCTGCGCCTGCCGTTTTCATACCTTTTAATTTGGCCGATGCTTCTTCCAGACCCATTTCCTCTTTGCTTTCCTTAACGGTCTTCAGCAGCACCGAGGCAATAAAGAAGGAGACGGCCGCCGCCGCGATAACGCCGGCAATCATCGGAAGATATCCGCCTTTAGGCGTCATGGCGATATAGGCGAAAATACTGCCCGGGGAAGGGGAAGCGGACAAGCCTGCTCCAAGAAGCTGGAAGGTAAAGGTTCCTGTCACACCGCCGCCGATAACCGCCAGGATCAGACGCGGATTCATCAGAATGTACGGGAAATAAATTTCGTGAATACCGCCCAGGAAGTGAATGATGATCGCACCGGGAGCGGACGATTTGGCCGAACCCTTGCCTGCGAGCCAGTATGCCAGCAGAATGCCTAGACCGGGACCCGGGTTCGACTCAAGCATGAACAGAATCGACTTGCCTGCGCTGGCTGCCTGCTGAACAGCAATCGGGCTTAAGATCCCGTGGTTGATCGCGTTATTCAGGAACAGCACCTTGGCCGGCTCAATGATAATGTTGACAAGCGGCAGCAGATGGTTGTTGACCAGAAATTGCACGCCGCTGGACAGGATATTCGTCAGTCCTTGAATAAAAGGCCCAACGCCTGTGTAAGCTCCCAGTGCCAAAGCGCCGCCGATGATACCGAGCGAGAAGTTGTTGACGAGCATTTCAAAGCCCGCTTTAATCTTGCCATCTACCGAGCGGTCAAATAATTTAAGCACCCATCCGGCCAAGGGGCCGACGAGCATCGCGCCCAGAAACATCGGAATATCCGATCCGATGATTACGCCCATTGTGACCAAGGCGCCGATCACACCGCCCCGCTTGCCGTGAACCATCGTTCCGCCCGTGTAACCAATCAGAAGCGGCAGCAGATAAGTAATAACAGGTCCTACCAGTTTGGCCAAGTGCTCGTTAGGCGCCCACCCTGTCGGAATGAATAGAGCGGTGATCAATCCCCAAGCAATAAATGCGCCGATATTCGGCATGACCATACCGCTTAACAGACGGCCGAGCTGCTGTACCTTTACCCGGACACCGCCGGATGCAGATTGCTTCGTTGCCAGTGTAGCCATGTATTTTTCCCCCTAAATTAATAGAATGTAAAGCCTTTCAATAGGCTTAAAGGAAAGTCATTTCCTATGAATCTATCATAAATCTAAGCGCTTTCTTTGTCACCAAATTGTAAATATGGTTTCGTCATGAACATTGTTGACAAGATTTAAGAGCAGTGGTTGACATCTATTTGAGGTTCTACTTATACTTATAGCAACTTCACAGGTTGTTCGTATAACCCCGATAATCGGTTCGGGGGCTCTACTGGGGTCCGTAAAATCCTAACTACGAACGCAATATGTAGCCATATTGCGCTCACGGTTGGGATTTTTTGCATTTCACATCAACAAGGGAGGTACATCATGAGCACACTGCTGATCAAGAATGCCCGCAACATTATCACTATGGACGCAGAGCGCCGCTGTTACCCGGGAGGAAGCGTGTTCATCGAAGATCAGGAAATTAAAGCCATCGGGACGGACATCCCCTATGAGGACGCCGACACCGTCATTAACGCGGCCGGAAAGATCGTTTATCCCGGGCTGATCAACACTCATCATCATTTATATCAGACCTTCACCCGGAACATCCCGTGGGCTCAGGACTGCGAGCTGTTCGACTGGCTGCTGACGCTGTATGAGATTTGGCGCCATATGCGCCCGGAGGATGTATACTTAAGCGCAATGGTAGGTCTGGGGGAACTGCTCAAGACCGGCTGCACGACCGCTTCCGATCACTTTTACTGTTTTCCGGACGGTGTCAGCGGCGAGCTGATCGATGAAGAAATCCGCGCCGCCGGAGAGCTTGGCATCCGTTTTTACCCGACACGTGGCTCCATGAATCTCGGCAGGTCGCAAGGAGGGCTTCCGCCGGATGAGGTGACGCAGTCGGCCGAGGTCATTCTGAGGGACACCCGCCGGGTTATCGAAACCTATCATGACGCCTCCAAGTTTGCCATGGTTCGCGTCGGCGTTGCGCCTTGCTCGCCTTTTTCGGTGTCCGAGGATCTTCTGCGGGAATCCGCCCGCCTGGCGCGCAGCTATGGCGTTCGGATGCATACCCACCTGGCCGAGACGAAGGATGAGGAAGACTTCTGTCTGGCGAAGCTCGGGCTGCGTCCGCTCGAATACATGGAAAAGACGGGGTGGGTCGGACGCGATGTATGGTATGCGCACGGCATCCATTTCAGCGGCGATGAAATTCACCGGATGGGCGCCTGCGGCTGCGGAGTTGCCCATTGTCCGAGCAGCAACATGAAGCTGTCGTCAGGGGTATTCCCCGTGCGGAGCATGCTGCAGGCGGGCGTTCCCGTCGGACTTGGCGTGGACGGTTCGGCGTCCAACGACGCGTCCAATCTGCTTGGGGAAGCGCGTCAAGCCTACCTGCTGCACAAGTTGTCCGCCGGAAGCGCAGGCCCTACGGCTGAAGAAAGCTTATGGCTTGGTACGGTCGGATCGTCGAGAGTGCTCGGCTGGGAGGATGCGATCGGTTCTCTAGAGGTCGGCAAAGCGGGCGACCTATTCATGATCGACTCGCGTAAGTTGGAGTATGCCGGCGCTTTGTTTAACGATACGGCTCTGCCCGTCGTGACCGGTATCAGCCAGAATGTGGATATGACAGTCGTCGGCGGAAGGATTGTCGTGAAGGACGGACGACTCGTTCATATCGAGGAAGAACGGATTGCCGAAGCTGCGGGGGCTGCGGCTCTCCGGATGGTTCAGGCGGCATCGAGACGCACCGGCGTCAATTATCTTAAGCATCGCGGACGCGCTTAATACACACCAAAAAAGATGCCCCGAAAGTCATTCTGGATGGCTTTCGGGGCATCTTTCGCAATCTGCTCTTTTCTATTTTGCCTGAATCAGATTCGGAGGTGTCTTGCCTTCAAGCCCGGTCACCAGATTTCTCGCCGCCGTCCAGGCCATTTCCAGCCTAGTCTCCCGAGTAGCCGAGCCGATATGCGGCAGGAGAACGGCATTATCCAGCGAAAGGAGCGGATGATTATCCGGAAGAGGCTCCTGAACGTACACATCGAGGCCAGCCGCCCAGATGGTTCCGCTGCGCAGCGCCTCGATCAACGCTTCTTCATCGACCGTCGCACCCCTTGATCCATTGACGAAAATAGCAGTCTTCTTCATCAGCTTAAACTCGCGTTCGCCGATCATCCCCCGGGTCTCCGGTGTCAGCGGCGTCATGAGGCACACAAAATCCGCTTCTGCCAGCAGCTCGTCAAGTGTGCGATAAACCGCACCGTATTGTTCCTCCAGCTTGGGATTACGCGAACGGTTATGATAAATAATATCCATATCGAATCCGAACCGGGCGCGCTGAACGATCTTCTCTCCGATGCCGCCAAGTCCGATAATACCGAGCGACTTATGATGCACATCAAGGCCAAACTGGACATCATCTCTTGAATCCTTCCACTGCCCGTTCCGGACATACCGGTCCAGCTCCGGCATTCGGCGTGCCGTTGCCACCAGCAGGCCGAAGATGGTGTCAGCGACCGTATCGTTCAGTACTCCCGGTGTGTTGGTCGCCATTATGCCGCGTCGGCTGATTTCAGGAATATTCAAATTATCGTATCCGACGGAAATATTGCTCACTACTTTCAACTGAGGGGCGTGGTCCAACAATGCCGCATCCACCTTAAGTCCGGACCCAAGCAATCCCTCCGCTTTTTTAAGCGCCTCCGCGAATGGAGAGCCGGTAGAGCTGTCAGGGGCATCGAAATATGACACGTCGCAACGCTCCTTAACGTATTCCAATACTTCTTCGGGCAGTTTGCTGTATACAATCGCTTTTGGTTTCACCAATCCATTCCTCCGTATAATTTATATGATGTCGAGCGGCATTTTCCGGGCCGGTTCGGGGAATGCCTCATCAAGCAGCCGCAATTCGTCGCCGCTCAGAGTGATCAAGCCCGCAGCCGCATTTTGCATCACATGTTCCCGGGATGAGGCTTTAGGAATCGCAATGACATCCCCTGCCCGTATGCACCAGGCAAGGAGAACCTGCAGAGGAGAGGCACCGTGTGCAGCAGCAATTTCCTTTACTGCTTCGTTCTGAATAAGGCCCTTCCGCAGCGCCCCTGCCTGGGCAAGCGGCGAATACGCCATAATCGGCATTTGCCGCTTACGCTGCCAGGGGAGCAGATCGAACTCAATCCCGCGCGATCCCAAATGGTACAATACCTGGTTCGTTGCACAGTGCGTTCCCTGGGCAAGCCGGAACAATTCTTCCATATCTGCCGTATCGAAATTGGATACGCCCCATCTTGCAATTTTCCCCTGCTGCACCAGCCGCTCCATGCCTTCCACCGTTTCTTCCAGCGGAACGCGGCCTCTCCAGTGCAGCAGATACAAGTCCAGACGGTCGGTTCCAAGACGCTTTAGGCTGTTCTCGCAGCTTTTGGCGATTTGCTTTAGCCCGGCATTATGCGGATATACCTTGGATACAAGAAAAACCTTGTCCCGGATACCTTGCACCGCTTCTCCCACCACCGTCTCGGACCGTCCTTCCCCATACATCTCTGCGGTGTCGATCAGAGTCATCCCGAGCTCGATACCCAGCCTGAGCGCTTCAACCTCCTCACTCCTGCGGGAAGCATTGTCGCCGATATTCCAGGTTCCCTGCCCGATTCGGGGTACAGTGGCTCCATCCGGCAGCGATATCCGGCTGCGGGAATTGGCCTCTTCGATTTCGGCTCTGCTCGCTTCATTAACAGAGTTGTTCATCAGTAGGGCGCCTCTTTTCTTAATGATATTTCCCCGATATATGCTTCTCCGTCCGGGACAAAATTTTAGCCAACAGAACGATCTGTCCGGTATGATAGCCGTAATGTGCCGATATCCTCAATAGAAGAGTACGAATGCTGTTGACGTCCTTGGCGTCTCCTTCGGTAGCCTGACCGCCCTTCATCCGGTTCCAGTCCCCAAGATCGTAAGGGACGGTAACCTCACGGTTCAAATCCTCCTCCGATAAGGAGGAGAGAATCGCTTCCGATTGACTTCTCACTTCTTTAAGCTTGGCTATGAGCTCGTCCCCGGATAAGCCGCCCTCTGCGGTAAATTCCTTGGAGCGCTCCCGAATGAGCGGCCTGCCGCCAACAGCCGTTACAAAATACTGATATTCGTTGCCCGCAAGGTGCAGGCAGTAATTGCCGATGCTGTTCATGCCAGGATTCATTTTTGTCCAAATTTGCTCTTCGGACAGGAGCAGCAGGCTTGTTTCGATGCTATTTAGCTGACTGTTCATATAATCCAGCGCGTCTGTGACCAGTTCAATCATGTTCATCCCTCCGGCTTCGTATGGTTATGGCAAGCATACCATATTTCCCCTAAGAACCGCCAAACGGCCTCCCCGGGTTACAGCCACTACCTTCAGCGATTCTTATCAGCGATTTATAAGCTGTACTTCATTCAGGCTTCCTATCTTCCTTCACTACTGGTATAATTTAGATATTTCAATCGTAAGGAGAGAATGCCTTTTATGAGCATTGGCCTTATATTTATTGTTGTATTAGCTTTTATTCTTGTCGGCAATATATTCCGTAAAGAAAAACACAGAAATCCCCCCGGCAGAAGCGACGGCTACGATCCCTCTCTATTTGCGTTGTCCAACCCGGATCTAATTAACAATCCGCAGGACGAAAATCGGCATTCTTCCCCTAGCGATTCCCATGGGCGGAATCATCATCATCATCATGGAAGCACCAATAGCGATGATGGTCGCAGCCATAACGGATTCCATAATCATGGACATAGCGGCAGCGGGCATAGCGGAGGAACGCATCATTCCGGCGGATTCGGCGACGTTGGAGGCCATTCCCACGGCGGCGGTCACAGCTTCGACGGCGATGCCGGAGGTGGCGATGATTGCGGCGGAGGCGGCGGTGACTGAATAGACGAGCGCCCGGACGAGAAAAAAGCGGCTGTATCTCCTTTCAAGAGGGAATACAGCCGCTTGCGCATTGAGGCGGGTTATCATATATCCATTAATATCTGGTCATATTTCCTCTCTTCAATTTCACCGCTTCGCCTTATAAAACTCATGATACAGCTTCATGAGCGCCCGCTTTTCGATCCACGACACGTAGCTGCGGCTGATGCCGAGCTCCTTAACGTTCTCCCGCTGTGCACGCTCCTCTCCCCCGTGTCCAGGCCGAAGCGCCCGACGACAACTTCTTTTTCCCGGTCATCCAAAATATCCAGATTGCTGTGGTTCTTGCTCTTCTCGATTTTGAGATCCGCTTCCTTAATCACGTCGTCCGTTTCGGGGCCTTTTTGATAATCCGAGCATATAAATAAACCCATTGTACCCTCGCCAGAGTTACAATGGGTTTCATTCCCACTCTTCTTCGCGTATATTTTGGACTTCGTCAGTCAACTGCATCCTCTTCCCATTTTGCAATTTGAGCATTAAATAAGCTGCCGCCTCCCGTAGTTTTTTTATTTCTCACCAGGAAACAAAACAGCAACGATCAGAACCTCATTCTCAAACTGCTCGAAGTAAATCCTGAACCTCCTTATAACGATGTGGGACAAACCTGCATAGGGACCATTTTCTTCCGTATAAGCTTTACTTAATATTGGACTGGAGAGAAGGGACTCTGTTTCAAGAATCAGTTGAGAGATAAAATCAAACGTTTCCTCAGGAGAGAAACGCTCGCTCCGAAACTGGACAAGCTTGTTTCTTACCGCTGGAAACCATAGAATAATACGATTCATTATCGAAAGTCCTCGGGAGAAAAAGTCTTTAGCATTCCCGAGGTGCTCATGGCTTGGCCCAGCTTGTACTCTTTCCGGCTTTGTTCAATCAAAACCTTCAGTTCTGGATTTGCCTCAACATCGGCTTGAATCGATCGCTGTTCTTCCTCTTGCAAGACGAGAGTGAACGTTCCTTTACCTGGAATATGAAATTGGTACACAGAGTTGTCACGGCTCATATTTGCGATGTTCGCCATCAACTCTTCCGGTGAACTTACCTTTTCCATGGATACCACTCCCATCATAAACATTTCACTAACCGGTACGGGACTAAAAATCAATGTTACCCACAGTATAACATACACCACTCTAAACTCATAAGCTGATCACTCGACCTCTTTCGGCTCCGTTTGCTAATGTTCAGCACGATTGCTCAGGTGGCCGTTATTTTAATTTATTGATTATCAACAAGATGTGGATTTACTCAAATATATCTAAGCCTATAACCCTTTTTGTTGGTTGGTCTACAAAAAGGAACACATTTTTGCTCATGCTATTAAAAAACTTTAAAGCTGAGGAGTCCCTAAGTTCATTTGTCTAAGAGCAGCAGGTAATGTAACGAATTGAATCAATGGAGAAATATTTTCACTAGCAACAGATTTTATTTTGAGATTAATAATATCAAAATCAGGTGAAATATGTGTTTCTGGAAAGTCATCTAAAGGTTTCTGTTCTAACCATAAATCTCAACTCTGCTAAGTGCCAGGAACTGTCACGTTATAGAAATTGAATTGGCCCTTTGGAGTCTTCGACGAAGGGTTTACAATAAACGATTGGTATTTAGAACTAATATGTATTTTTATTTTTTTACCGACATAATGTTACATATTACTAACTTGCATTTGACTAAATTCATGGTTTTTCCTGTAATTTCTAATATTCTGTTGTTCAGCGACGAATAAATTATATTGACGGATTGTAATATGAAGTGCGACCCTAAAAAAGAAAGGCCCATGAAAGATTCGTGTAAAATGGAGTCACGACAACTAACCATTACACAGGTGAATCTCACCATGGGTTACACTCATCTTAGCATAACCGAACGCAGTCAACTAGAACTCCCGGTCCGGCTAGGATGATCCAGCCGAGCCATTGCCAAAGAGTTGGGGCGGCATCCCTCCACAATAGTCCCACTTAGCTTGACCATCCGTCATAAAAATAAGCCCATCAAACTCAAAGACCAGACATCAGCAGCGATAGCTATTTCTCTCTTCTGCTGTGATAGGAGTGCCATCTAGGTGATAGTCATAGCTCCAGGGGAGCTGGGAAAACTCCTCTTTTCCCATAACCTCCAGTTCTTCCTGAAAGAGCCGGATTAGCTCATACAGCGGATTCGCATGATCGGGAATGCATATCCCCAAATGGTGCGGCAGAGCCCTGTTTAATCCGGAATAGTGAAAGCAGACGAATGGGAGGCCGTCTTCAAGCCAATACCGCCCTTCCCCGGCCGAAATGATCTTCCGGCTGAACTCGTGCAGATTCCAGTAGGCGACGTTGTATCCCGGGTGGTCCCATACCATAACGTTAAAGTAAGCTGGCGCGAGATCGATCCATTTCTGATCACAATAATAGGGTGCTTGGTAATACCCGTAGCTGTACAGCCGCTCTTTCCACCATTCCAGAAAACGCATAGTTTCCTCCGACCGCCGAAGCGCCAAAAAGCCGGTGTTAAAGACGCCAATCCATAAATAGCTCCACGGATCTTCGCACGGCCCTAGCAGGTGAGGCGACAGCAGGATGTTATGATATTCCAGGGCAAACAGCAGATCGTCGAATGGAGCATAAGGGATGACGTCCGTGTCCATGAATACGATGTTGAGTTCATCCGGATGCCGGTCAAACAGAAAATGGAGAAAAGCCGGTTTAATGGAGGTTACCGCCTCATAAAGCCGGTATTTTAGAAGATTGGTTTCAAAGTCGGGGATTCCCAAATCCTTGGCCAGAATGACTTCGTCGAACCATGGAACGTTAAGCGCTGCCGGATGCATCGACCTCTCCAATAGACATATGACAACCCGGGCATATGGCATTTGAACTTTTGTCCTTCTTGCCATCACTTTAGCCTCATGCAGATTGTCTGCACAAGTCACCGAGCAGATGATCATGGCGGGTCCTCCTCTTCATTCGGTACTCAGAATTTACTTTCATTAGAAAGTGTGAAGGGATTAACTTCTATTGAACGGTATATTTTGGCCTCCCGGTAGCGTAATCGGGTCTCATCCGATATTTTCTCCCCGCTGTAGAAGAAGTCATAGCTCCAGGAGAAAGGTGAATGCCAGGGAAGCAATGGTTCCAGATCCTGCTTGTAGTTCTTCCACATTTGTGCATAAACCCAGTTGTCCGGAATGAAGGCGTTCATACAGCTGTCCAGCAGCCCGGCCGTATTGTTGAAGTTCACGCAGCGAAGCGGAGTCCAGTCAGTCAAAATATACTGATCTTCTACCCAGTACAGTTCTCTGCAGCGTTCATGCAGATTCCAGAATGCCAGGTTGTAGCCGGGATGACGAAGAATGCCTGTATGGTAAAAAGTGGGAACAAAGTTCAGATAAGGCTGGTCGATATACAGCCCTTTCGGCTGTCCGTAAAAATCACCTGAAGTCATCTTCACCCACCAGTCCGCAAAATGACGGCCCCCGTCGCTGTTTCTAACACCTACCAGTGCGCTGTTAAAGGTCCCGTCCTGCAGCGTCCCGATTTCGCGGAAACAATCCCAGGGGGGCGAGGGCTCAAGATGGTGGGGAGTCAGCACCACATCATAATAGGTAAGCATTGCCCATATTTCACTGAACGGCCCCATTACATACATCTCCGGATCGAGATAAACAATCTGCTCCTCCTCCGGGAAGGCTTTGAGCAAATAAGCGGTCAGCTGTGCCTTCATCGCCGTGGCGCATTGGAGGGAGCCGAACTTGAAAATATAACCGTCAAAATCGTGGAATCCTATATAAGCCGAGATATCTCTGGCCGTAAAAATCCAGTCGATATCTGGAAGAGGTTCTACCGGAAATTGCTCCACCAGGCAGACGACGACCGTTGTTTCTGGCATTACCCGCTTGACCGAAGCCGCCATCAGTCTGGCTTGTGGCAATCCCGAAGCGCCCACTACCGTTCCGATAATCATATTGGACGAGCCTCCTTGTTCTGGGATACTCCTTCATTGTGAGATACTCTATTCTATGAACAAGTGAGCTAATGGCTTGTGCAGATGAACAAATTCATCCGCTGATATTTAGATGCCCGTTGATTTGATCCATTCAGCAGTTAATTTTATACCTTCTTCAAAAGAGTATTCATGTTTAAAACCCAAATGTTTTATAGTTTCATCCATTGTAAACCATTCTTTCTTATACACAATTCCATCTTCATTTCTTAGTCCTAACCCTAATTGTGAGTCAGGAGAAACTACATTTTTAGCCGTTTCAATAAATTTATTCAAAGGTTGCGGAGAAGGCCCTCCAATAAAATAGTATTTTTTAAAATCATTTTTTAATCCAATTTCATACAAACACTTGATACAGTCATCAATATATACAAAATCGAATAATTGCTCCGCTTTAGTATATTCGGGCAGTTCTTTAAGGGCTCTTCGCGCTACTGGGTGGGTAAATGCCTATTA
>NZ_ASSD01000171.1 GCF_000520715.1 Paenibacillus zanthoxyli JH29 | reverse complement strand
AACCAACCTGACCTGTCCCTTGATGTTAGAGCGATTGCCCTAATTTCTAACTTGGTTTGATGGAGGAATTGCCCAATAGAAAAGAAAAAGCCAGCAAGTCTCCAATAACCGAAGGACTTGCTGGCTTCTTAATTTTTTTAGGAAGGCGGCCTTACCGCAGGTATATTCACTTATGGCACAGCTCCAACTGTTAGACCGGCATCTGTTCAAGTGGCGCCGACCCCATGACCTTAGCTTCGCTCAATAATGGTCTGCAGCGTGGTATGGTCAAGTCCTTCCACCAGCTTAATCAACAGTTCTCTGGCCGCGTCGATATCGTCGGTATGGATCATAGATGTGGAAGTATGAATATAGCGAGAGCAGATGCCGATTACGGTGGAAGGCACGCCGATTCCGCTTACGTGAACCTGGCCTGCATCCGTACCGCCCTGGGAGACAAAATGCTGATATTTGATCCGGTGCGTATCCGCCGTATCCTGCACATATTCCAGCAGTCCGCGATGGGTAATCATCGTTGGGTCTAAGATGCGCAGCAGCACGCCATCGCCAAGCCGGCCGAACGCCTGCTTGTCCCCGGTCATGTCCGCGGCGGCGCTTGCGTCAAGTCCGAAGAAAATATCCGGCTGAAGTAGGTTAGCTGACGTCTGAGCTCCCCGAAGCCCCACCTCTTCCTGCACGGTAGTTCGGCAGCTTTTTGCCGCTGAGCGCCTTGACCAGCTCAATAGCAAGCCCTACACCGTAACGGTTGTCCCATGCTTTGGCCAATATTTTTTTCGGATTGGCCAGCGGGGTGAAGGGACAGACGGGAACGATTTGCTGGCCGAGAGCAGCGCCGAACTCCATCGCTTCCTCGCGGCTTTCCGCGCCGATATCGATGAACATCGCTTTGATGTCCCCGCCTTTTGCTCGCTCTTCCTGACTGATCAGATGGATCGGCGTACTGCCGACAACGCCCGTAATCGGTCCTTTTGGCGTAATAATTTGCAGTCGCTGGGAGCTGACCGCCGAAGCGATCCAGCCGCCAAGCGGTTGGAAACGGATCATTCCGTTATCGGTTATTCCGGTAACCATAAAGCCGACTTCGTCAAAATGGCCGGCTACCATAATTTTCGGCCCGTTTACATCGCCGCGAAGCACACCGAACAGGCTGCCGAGACGGTCATGAACAAATTCATCGGTATACGGAGCCATGGCTTCTTTTACAAACTTGCGCAGTTCACGTTCGAAACCAGGGGCGGAAGGGAATTGGGTAAGGCTTTTGAACATATCAAGGGTTTCTTGGTTCATCTTGCCATCTCTCCTTTACTACCGTATAGTATGAACTTTCGCTAACCGGTTGTCCATTGGACCGGGGTCATAAAGGCCCTGGAACGCTCCGCACACAAGGCCATCCGATCTTTGAATATGCGTTTAGCATAGTTCATAAGTGCACACCCGGCGGGAAGGCGGGGAATATAATGCTGCCAGAGGCGTTAAAATGGCGGGGAGCCCTGAAAAGGAGCGGGAGATGGATGAATAAGTATGAAGCGGAGCGCGAAATTGTTCTTATTCTGGCGCTGTTTTTGCTGCTTGTCGCAGTGCTGCTGTATTTTTCCTGAATTTTAAATGTCATAAGGAAAAGCCGGACGGCGAACAATAAAGGAAAATCTACTATGCGAAGCTGGTTGATCGTCCTGACTGCGTATTTGCGCAAGCGGACTTAAGTCTTCGCCAAACCTTTAGGAGGTGCCTTCATTGCCGGCAAAAACCAAACGTTCGGGGGTCAAGCTGCAGCTTGATTCCCTGAATAACCAAGTCTACAAGCAGATGGCAAAAAAACACGAACCTTCTAGGCCCGTACTTAAAAACTGCTTTCGCGCTTTCCTGTCGGGCGGCCTGATTTGCGTAATTGGACAGGCCGTACAGGAAGCGTTTATGGCTAACTTCCACATGAGTGCAAAGGAGGCGGCCAGCCCGACCGTCGCGGTGATGATCCTGATATCCGTCATTCTCACCTGCTTCGGCGTATATGACAAGCTGGCGCAGTGGTGCGGCGCCGGGACGGCCGTTCCCGTAACGGGCTTTGCCAACAGTATGTGCTCGGCTGCGATTGAACATCGTGCCGAAGGGATTGTGCTGGGCGTTGGAGCTAATATGTTCAAGCTAGCGGGCTCGGTCATTGTCTTCGGTGTCGTGGCCGCCTTTATTATCGGGATCGTCTACATCTTCCTTGGCCATGGGGGAGGACAT
>NZ_ASSD01000170.1 GCF_000520715.1 Paenibacillus zanthoxyli JH29 | reverse complement strand
TATAGAGGAAGGAGTCTTCTCGGCTTTTTAGATAAATTGTCACATGCTTGCTGAGGAGGGCTCCCTTGTGTCCGATTTAATATTTGAGCAGGTCTATCTTCGTTCATCCAGCGGAATCGCTATGATTTCTCTGCAGGATGGGATGATGACGCGCTGCAATCCGGTTCTCTGCCGAATGTTCGGCTATACTGAGCAAGAACTGAGGGGACTTCGTTACGGCGAGCTTATGATGCCGGATGAGAATTGCGCCTCCGACCCCTCCTCCATTCTTCCATTTATGCTGGCCCAGCCCGGCGAGGAATGCTATAAAGAAAAGCGGTTCACCCGAAAAGACGGCGGGCTGCTGTGGGCACAACTTCATCTGATATTGATTCGGGAGCAACCGGAAGGCGAGCCTCACTGTCTGGTTGTCGAAATGACAGACATCACCAATCGTAAGCAGGCCGAAGAGAAGCTGCGGGAGAGCGAGCGGAACTATCGCCTGATCTCCGAGAATTCGCTGGACTTCATCTCGCGAAACGCGGTCGACGGATTTGCCACTTATCTGTACGCCTCGTCGATCTGCCTGCCGATGTACGGCTATACTCCGGAAGAGATGACCGGCACCCGGGCGCTTGATTATATCCATCCCGATGATTTGGGTATGGTAAAGAATTATCTGAAGGACTGCATGAGGGGCAAGGAGAATCTTCCGATTCTGTTCCGCTTTCTGTGTAAAGACGGAACCTATATGTGGACGGAGACAACGATCCGCCACGTGTATTCCGAAGATAAGCAGAACTATGAGATTATCGCGGTCTCGCGGGATGCCCGTAACCGCAAACAGTATGAAATGAAGCTGGAGGAGAGCCAGACTCGGTACAAATCCCTGTTCGAGTATAACCCGTCCGCCATCAGCGTCATGGATTTGCTCGGCCGGACCCTGTCCGTGAATTCCAGTATGGAATATATGACCGGCTATGCCCGCTCCGATCTCCTGATGTCCCATTTCACCGAAGTGATTGATTCGGATGAACTGGACTATGTGAGTGAACGTTTCCGGCGCTCCGCAGGAGGCATTGCCCAGACTTTTGAGAGCCGAATCGTACACCGGGACGGTCACATCGTGGAGGCCAGCATGATTTTCGTACCCATACTGGTGGATGGCGATGTGGTAGGCGTGTTCAGCATTACAAGCGACATTACGGAACATAAGCGCCATCTCAATCAAATTGAAAAGCTGAGCTACGAGCATGCGCTGATCCTGAACTCGGTATCCGAGGGGATTTTCGGCATCGACATGGAAGGCCGGACGATGTTCATTAATCCGGCGGCAGCCGATCTGCTCGGATACGGGCCAGGGGAGTGGACGGGCCGCAGCCAGGATGACCCGATTCAACTGATGCGGCTGAGCGGCGAATATGCGGGCGAGCAAATGAGCCTGCTTCGGATGTTCTCGGAGAGCGGAATGCACGACGAGCGGGAAGGCGTCTTCTGGCGGCAGGACGGCTCAAGCTTCTTGGTCAATTACCGTATGTCTCCGCTGTATGACAAGGGGATAAGAAAGGGAACCGTTGTCGTATTCCGCGACATTACGGAAGAGAAGGAGATCCGGCGGGCCAAAGAATCAGCCGAGCAGGCGGACCGCGCCAAATCGGAGTTTCTGGCGATTATTAGCCATGAGCTGCGCACACCGATGAATGGGATTATCGGTATGACGGATCTGCTCAAGGATACGGAGCTGGACGAGGAACAGCGCGGTTATGCCGAGATCATCAGCCAGAGCGGCGAATCGCTGCTGCATATTCTGAACGAGGTGCTTGATTTCAGCAAAATCGAAGCGGGCATGATGACGCTGGAGCTTAAAGAGGTAGACTTGCGAGGTGTCCTGCAGGGCGTAAGCGATTTGTTCTATCCAAAGGTGGCGGATAAAAGGCTGAATCTCAGCTACGATATGGATCCGGAGCTTCCGGAAACGCTGATTACCGACGAGGCCAGACTGCGGCAGATTCTTGTGAATCTGGTGGGCAATGCCGTTAAATTCACGAATAGCGGCAGCATTGACATTGAAGTGAAGCTGGGCGCGGTCCGGAATCCTTCCCGGATCATCGTGCTGTTCACGGTAAAAGATACCGGTATTGGCATTCCCGAGGACAGACAGGGACAGCTGTTCCAGTCCTTTACGCAGCTTCATCCATCCATTAACCGGAAATACGGCGGAACGGGCCTTGGGCTTGCGATCAGCAAGAAGCTGGCCGAGCTTCTCGGAGGAACGATCGGCGTGGACAGCCGGGAAGGCGAGGGTTCTTCGTTCTACTTTACGGTGGAGGCCCTAATTCCGGGCGGAGCGGCCCCCTCCGAAGAGGAGGCGGAGGAGGAGACGGGTGAGCCGCATGGATCGGAATCATCTGACGAAGGCCGGTACGGTCATTTATCCATCCTGATTGCGGAAGATCATCCGGTCAACCGGTATTTGATGAAGACCTTCTTGCAGAAAGGGGATATTCTCCGGATGTCGCGGAGGACGGGGAACAGGCTGTGAGGGCCGCTAACTCAAAAGACTATGATCTTATCCTCATGGATATCCAGATGCCGTTAATGGACGGCCTTGAAGCGGCCGCTCTGATTAGGGAAAAGCACGGCCCTCATCCGATCATTATTGCCGTAACGGCTTTCGCCAGAAAAGAAGACAGGGAGATGTGCATCAAGGCGGGAATGCAGGACTTTATTTCCAAGCCGATCCAAGGCGATGATCTGGACAGGGTGCTGAAGCAGTGGGGACCAGTGAGTGCGTTAACCGGCAAAACAATGGTGAGCGAGAGCGATTGATATAGATAAATTGGCCGGAATGCAAGCTATTTCACCGAACGGAGCAGTTGGTCCCATTCCTCTACGGCATCTGGGCTGGTATACACGTACGGAGTGGAAGATTCCTCTATCGGCGTAACGGATTCGGCATCGATTTGCAGTGTTTCCTTGCCCTTGTAAACAATAACTTGAAGCTTGCCCCGTACCTTGATCCAGGTATCCGCGGGCAGGCTTTTTTGCTGCTTGGCATTTACCAGAATACCGATCGGCGTTGCATCGGCAGTGCAGCACTGCACAAGAAAGCGGCTTACCGCGAAGCGGCCGCCCATGGAGCCGGTATTCTCACGGTACAAAAAGCCGCTGACCGAGGCCTCTTTTCCCTCGAAATCATGCTTGAACCTATCGAGCGTTCCCAAGGTTTCCGAAAAGATTTGCGGAAATACGGGAATGACCGGCTGGCTGTACAGCTTTTTAGCTAAGGCGGCGAACTCCGCGGCGAATGGATCACTCGTCTGAAACCGGGCGGATTCCTTAGGAACGAGTGATGAATAGTTTAACGACATACCTTTGTGGGCTGCAGCGGCGCTCCCGAGCGCGCGGTCCGGCAGAGCGAATCCGAGCAGCAGGGGAAGCAGAAAGACGCTGTACATCGCGGCGCTGCCGGACCGTGAACGCGGAAGCTGGTGGCCGCAGCCGCAGATGGCGCTTGATCTGCCGAACAGGGCCTGGACAGCCAGACTTAGCGCCATGAATGAGAGCGGAACCGGGCAAAGCCTGACCCAGACCGCGAGCTTTGGCGTGACATAATAGTGGAGCGCATCATACTGCGCCAGGTGTTCGATGTAGACGGCGAAGGCCAGCAGAACGGCCGCCCGGAATAAGTAATGGCGTTTGACGCTGACGGTACTATACATCATACATCTCCTCCTAAAAGTTTTGCGTAGCATAGGCCAACTTGAACGGCATCGCAGCAAAACTGGCGTCGGTAGCGTGAAGATCACAGCCATCCGGACAGCAGAATCGCGCCGGTGAAGACAGTGGAGGCAATCAGAAAGAACAAGTAGAGCGCAAACCTTGTCTTGAACAGCGACATCAGCATCATCGCATTCTTGAAGTCGAGCATCGGGCCGAGCACCATAAAGGCCAGCAGCGACCCGGAAGGGAATGAATGTGCAAATGACGAGGCCACGAAGGCGTCGGAGGTGGAACAGAGTGACAGGATGAAGGCGAAGCCCATCATAAAGAGATAGGAGCCAAGCGGTCTGCCGCCGATGGAAGCCAGGCTGCTCTGAACGACGAAGGTCTGGATGAGGGAAGTGAGCAGACAGCCGAGTATCAAATATTTTCCCATTTCAAAAAAATCATCCGCAGCATGCGTGAACACGGCCGCGAGCTTGCCTCCATTCAAGGCTTCATGGTGCAGTTCTTCATCGCCGCGCTGCATGGAGAGACGGAGCGGAGAGCGCTTGACGGTGGCGTAAACGATAAGCCCAATGATAAGCGAAACGGCGAAGGCAAGGCCCATCCGGGCGTAAGCCAGGCTGGGGTGACTGCGGAAGGCGGTCAGTGTGGCGCTGAAGACGATCGGATTGAGAATGGGGCCTGCGAGGATGAACGCAATCCCAACGTGCAGCGGCATCCCCTTGCGGAGCAGCCGCCGGACGAGCGGAATCATTCCGCATTCGCAGATGGGGAAGATGACGCCCAGAAGACAGGCGAACAGCAGCGCCGGAAGCGCCTGCCGCGGAACCCAGCGGGTAATGGTCTCATCGGCGACGAAGACGCCGATCACCGAGGACAGCAGCGCACCGGCCAGAACAAAAGGAAGAGCCTCCAGCAGAATGCCGATAAAGCCTGTCTTGAACGTATAGAGATAAGGACTGTCCATCAGCTCGCGGTGCTTCGGAATCAACAGAACGATGGGGATGATCAGAAAAGCCGCGGGCAGGAGCAGCGGCAGCATTTTGAGCGGCGAAAAAGAGGTCATGCGGCTTCCCCTTTCTGTCAGCGGAACAGGGCGGACCAGCGCTCAGCCAACTGTTCCCCGTTGAGATTCGTGCCGATGAATACGAGGTAAGGTGAACCGGGATACCGGGAATCTTCCCATGTCGTCCGTGAGCCGGCATGCTGAACCAGCTGCACCGGCTTTCCGCCGGGAAGCTGTACATGTCCTTTGGCGCGCAGCAGCCTGTCCGGCCATTCCCGGAAAAACGCTTCAAGCACCGCCTTTGGCAGCGTCTTGCCTTGCGGAAAAGCCAGCGTTACCGCCCCAACCTGCGAGAACGAGGCAGCGTGTTCCCCGGGCGCGTTGTCCGGTACAGCTTCACTACGCCCGGCTGCCGCCTTCCGGAGCGGGCTTCCCTGGAAGCCCAGCGGCGCCCGCTTGGGCAGCGGTTTCGCCTCTTTCGGGACAATTCCGGCCAGCAGGGAGTGCAACGGAATCCGGCTGTAGACCGTGAATTCAATCTCCGCATCGGGGTTCCGTTTGCGGATTGCTTTTTCAATCTTGGTCAGAATTTCCGGGGTTACGAGATCGCTTTTGTTCACAATAATGAGATTCGCTGAAGCCAGTTGGCTGCGGAGCGTGTGCACAAGCTGTTTGTCCGAGGACAGCCGGCTGTTATAGTCAAGCATATTTTCAGCATCAACCAGCGTCACCACAGTATGCACTGACAGACGGGTTGCCCAGTACGGCTCATGAAGAGACCGGGCAATCTCATCGGGATCGGCTACGCCGGTAAGCTCTATGAATATTACGTCGGGACGCCGCTTGATCAGCAGCTCCAGACTGTCTCCGAGTTCTTCTCTTCTGCTGCAGCATACGCAGCCGTCCAGCAGCTTCTCCACCGCAGCGCCGGTCTGCTCCTCCAAGATGTACCCGTCCACATCCTGCTTGCCAAGCTCGTTCATCAGGACGCCCGGCTGAAGGCCGCGCGCATAGCTCTCTTTTAGCAGGGACAGCAGCAGGGTTGTTTTGCCGCTTCCCAGAAATCCGCTTAAGATAATTACCGGTATTCTCATTCCCACTCCTCCGATTCTCCGATTCTCCGTAAAGATTGCTATATTCTTAGTTCCATCTATACGTGTCCGGCCCCATATAAAGACCGATTTTCTTGCATCTGTCCAAATAGAAGCATCGGCATTTTTTGCCGCGTCATAGTTGACATAAGTGAACATAAATGATTTAATCGTAAATATTACGATTAATTGCGCCGTGAAACCTGATAAACGCCGCGCTAATCGGACGAATGAGAATAAGGAGTGAAATCTTAGTCCATGAAAAAAATACCTGTTACCGTGCTTAGCGGTTATCTCGGTTCAGGCAAGACGACGCTGCTGAATCATATTTTGCACAATCGGGACGGCCTGAAGGTGGCCGTTATCGTCAATGACATGAGCGAAGTGAATGTGGATGCCAATCTGGTCAAGTCGGGGAATACGCTGTCCCGGACCGAAGAGAAGCTGGTGGAAATGTCCAACGGCTGTATCTGCTGCACGCTGCGCGACGATCTGCTGCTAGAGGTGAAGAAGCTTGCGCAGGAGGACCGGTTCGACTATATCCTGATCGAATCCTCGGGGATCAGCGAGCCGGTTCCGGTCGCGCAGACATTCACGTATGCGAGTCCCGATCTGGATGTCGATCTGACGGAGCTGGCCCGCCTCGACACCATGGTAACCGTTGTAGACGCGAACCGTTTCTGGCATGACTTTGGCTCGGGCGACAGCCTGCTTGACCGCAATCAAGGAACGGACGAGAGCGATTTCCGGGATATTGTCGATCTGCTGATCGACCAGATTGAGACCTGCAACGTGCTGCTGCTGAACAAATGCGATCTGGTGGCGGAAGAGGAATTAAGCAAGCTGGAAGCGGTTCTTCGCAAGCTTCAGCCGGAGGCCAAGATCATCCGGACGGTTAATGGCGCCGTCGATCCGAAGGAAATCCTGAATACCGGTCTATTTGATTTTGAAAGAACGAGCCTGTCCTCGGGATGGATCGCCGAGCTGAACAAGGACAGTCATGCGCCGGAGACGGAGGAGTACGGCATTTCTTCTTTTGTGTACCGCCGCAGAAGACCACTTCATCCCGAGCGGCTGAGTTTCTTTTTCAACGATTGGCCGGTTGAGGTGGTGCGAGCCAAGGGCTTCGCCTGGATGGGTACGCGCGGCGACATTGCCGCTTCGCTGAGCCAAGCGGGACCTTCTATCCAGTTCGGACCTGAAGGTTACTGGCTGGCATCGCTGCCAAAGCAGCAGCAGCTTGAGGTATTGGAAAGCGAGCCGGAGATCAAGGAGAAATGGGACGAGCAGTGGGGCGACCGGATGACGGAGATCGTGTTCATCGGAATGGATATGGACCGCGCCGACATCGAAGCGAGGCTGGATCGCTGTCTGTTGACCGATGAGGAGATGAAGCAGGACTGGAGCAAATTCAACAATCCGCTCCCTTGGCCGTCCGAGGAGGAGTTAATGCCTGCCGGTAATTAACTTGCACCTCGCTGAAAGGTCCGATCCCGGCGCGGCGCAACCAAGCCGCAACCTGGCGCCAAATTAAAATATGGAAGGGCTTCGAGGCCGACTCTCTTACCGGAAGGTGGAGACCGGCCTTTTCTGCATATTTCGGTATGAGCATGTTTTTTTTGCGATAAGGAAGGATTTGGAATATATTGGAGCGAATAGTTATGAAGAGTAAAAAAACGAATGGGGGACAGCATGCAAAGCCACGAACAATATTGGAACCAACGATTTGGGAAGGAAGGCATGATTTGGGGAACGGAGCCGAGTCCGACCGCCTATATGGCGAAGGATTTGTTCCTGTCCCACGGTGTCCGGACGGTATTCGTGCCCGGGGCCGGGTATGGCCGCAATACGAAGGTTTTCTCACAAACATTCGAGGTGGAAGGGGCGGAATTAAGCGAGGCCGCCGTGAAGATAGCGGAGAGGTGGGACCCGGACAGCCGGATCACTTGCGGCTCCGCGCTGGATGACCCGGGGCAGGGCGAATGCTATGACGCGGTATACTGTTATGATGTGCTGCATTTGTTCCTGGAGCCGGACCGCCGAAGGCTGGTGACCGCCTGCTTGAAGCGGCTGCAGCCCGGGGGCCTCGTCTATTTTACCTGCTTCTCCGACGAAGATCTGAGTAACGGCCGCGGAGAGCGGCTTGAACCGGGAACCTACCGTTATAAAGAGGGGAAGTTCGCCCACTTTTTCAGCGAGGACGATCTAAAGGCGCATTTCTCAGGAATGGAAATATTGAATACCGGCGCCTTGAAGGAAATGCTTGGCGGGCCGGGCGAGGGGCAGCATGAGTATATTTTGAGAACAATCGCCGCCATGAAAAAAGGCTAGGGGAATCGCCGCAGAAGATCCCTGCGATTCCCTGACAAGGCGGGCAGCACTAATGGTTATTGCCCTCGGGGACGCAATCGGCGAACAAAATGGCCCGGGGTATCCGGAAGAACGCTTCCGCCTTTTCCTGCAGGGAAGGAGATGGGAGCTGGCTATTGTGCAGCCATTTGCGAAAGGTGCCGGGGTGGACCCCAATCCAATGACCGGTGTCGGTGACGGAAAGATCATGCACCATGCACAGTCCGGTCAGAATGTCGCTGCGGCGGGGATACACCTTGCTCCGCTTCATGTACCTGGAAGGAGCAGGCTGGCACAGAATCGGGCTCTGCCGAAGCAGCGCTTCATTAAACAAGACATGCTGGGGATAACCGAGATAGCGGCAGGCTTTTTCAATATTCGTCCTGGACGGAATGCGGCTTTCATACACCCAGGCGCTAACGCTCCTTGAGGATACGGAAAGCTCTTCCGCGAACTTGGACAGCTTGATATCGCGGGACATCAGCACGGCTAGCAGCACGCGGTTGCGGATCTGGCTTCTCTGAGGACGGCGGAATCGCTTAATCCGGACGCCCTTTCCCAGATATTTGCGGTTAACCCGAGACCACGCCTGAATTTTATAAGGCTCTGACTGATTTGTAGGCATACTACCTCCGATTTCTTGAAGTATAAGAAAGAATAAGCTTTACGCTTATCCTTGACCAAATATTTCAACGAGAAACGCTTCCGTCTTTAAGCGGGACGGTGCAGCCGTTTCTTTTTGAAAATATACTACAATACTTGTCCGTTTCAAGGCAATGGATATTCCTTACACATCCCCTGCCGGTCGCAGCTTCCTTTCGGAAAACGGGGGGTTATGATATATTTTTATTAACCTTTTAAACACATTACAATCCAAATAACGGGGAGCGAAAAGAAATGATAAAGCATGTTATATTTTTTAAACTGAAGGATGGTTCGGAGGAAAGCGTGGCCAAGACCGTCGCCGTGCTTCGCAACATGGAAGGGAAAATCCCTCAGCTGATCTCGCTTGAAATCGGGGCCGACATTCTACGCACCGAGCGTTCATTCGATATCGTGTTAACCGCAGCTTTTGCCAATCTCGAAGATCTCGACGCTTACCAGGTACATCCCGCGCACAAGGAAGTTATCGCTCATATTAGTGAGGTTAAAGAGCTTTCCTTCGCTGTGGATTACGAGCTATAAAAGGTATTTATCCGCCATAAGCACGGCTATCTGATGACGGAAAGCGGTGACTGGAATGCGTGAGCTGGAATACCCGATGGAAGCGTTAACCTATCTAGTGGTATTTTTTGCGGCCTGCTTTATTATGCTTTTTTGGCTGAAGCGCCGCGGCAGACGCCGCAAATAGGAAAGGAGTGCCTGAAATGTACTATGTAAACCGCGAACAAATTGAACACATTTTAGGGCAAATTCCCGATATTGCGGACGGGCTGCGAATGGCGGCGGCTTCCTGGGACGGGGGAAAGATTTGGGGGCTGGTGCAGGAACGCTGCCTTCATCTCTCGATCGAGATCGTCACCGATGTCGGCAGCTGCCTCATTGACGGTTTTATTATGCGTGATGCCGGCAGCTACGAGGATATCGTCACCGTCATTTATGAGGAGTCGGTATTTCGCGATAAAGAGATGTATGACCGGCTTATCGAGCTGGTGTCGATGCGGGGCTCTCTTGTACAGGAATATTACGCCTGGGAGCGGGAACGGCTGCATCCGCTGGCGGCCGTCCTTCCGGAGCTGCTGACCCGCTTTGCCGCCGAAGTCAGAAGCTATCTGAATCAGGAACTGGGCACCGCCCTGCCGGTGAGCTAAGATCTGCTGCGCCTGTGAAATCTGTAAGCAGAAGGGGGGGACCGAGATGAAGAGAGGGCAGGAGAACGGTTCGACCAGACACATCATTATGACGCTTCTAAAAATGAGAGGACCGTTGACTATCGGAGCACTGGCCGAGGAACTCGGCATTACGGAAATGGGAGTAAGACGCCATGTTCTGCAGCTTGAGCGGGAAGGCCTGGCCAGAAACAAGATTGTGCGGCAGGCGATGGGCCGGCCCATGCATATGTATTCGCTGACGGAAAGAGCCGAAGACTATTTTCCCAAAAATTATCACAACCTTACGCTGGAGCTGCTTCGCGAATTGGAGCACACTAGCGGGACCGAGGCCGTGAATGTCTTGTTCGAGGGCCGGAGGCGCAGGCTGCTCGCGCAGTACAGCCCCATGATGGAGCGGAGAAATCTCGAAGAGAGAGTGGCGGAACTGTCCGCCATCCAGAATTCCGGCGGCTACATGGCGGAATGGGACCGGGAAGAGGACGGATCTTTCGTGCTCCGGGAGTACAACTGCCCCATCCGCCAGGTTGCCATCCAGTACCGCAGGGCCTGCGAGTGCGAGAACAATCTGTTCGAGGAATTGCTGAATGCGAGAGTTTCGCGCGGTGACTGCATGGCCGAGGGCGGGCAGTGCTGCAGATATTCGATTAAACCGAAGCACCTTTTGTAAGAAATGGCAATCACCAGATAGCAAAAAACTTCCTCATCAGTCACGGGACGGCCTCTCTCTGCTTATGATATAAGCAGGATCTAGGCATTCGCCCGTAAAGGAGAGATGAAAGATGAAGAAGAACACGAAAAGCTTGCTGTGGGGAATCGTTGCCGGGGGCGCCGTCGGTTCGGTGACCGCTCTGCTGCTGGCGCCCAAATCGGGAAAAGAGCTGCGCAAGGATATCTCGGACGGCGCTGCGGCAACAGTGGATAAAGCGCAGGAGCTTGTTCATCAGGCCTCAGACAAGACCGTGGAATGGTACAGCAAAGCCAGAGACTCGGTGGAGCAGGTGATTCAAGAGGTAACGGACTGGAGCAAACCGTTCACTAAGGCAGAGGATGAAGCCACGGTTATTTCTGCCCAGGATATTGAACCGGCAGCCGCCAGCTCCAGCTCTGGGGATGAAATTAGCTCATCAGCCGCAGATGACGCAGGGGAAAAGGCGTGACGGCTGTCACGCCGGCAGCCGTTTAGCCGGCGGTCCCCGGTCAGATCGCGATGCTTGACAAAGCCTGTAATCTATTGCTTCTACAGCTGTACGGTATGCCCTTGAACGGCCCCCGCTTCGCTTGTTGCGAAAAGGCGTTCCGTTCAAGGGCATTTATCTTTTTCGTGATCTATGGAAAATTCCTGGCGGGTTATGGGCAAGAAGCTGCGCAGTCCAGGATTAAGGCGGAGGAGGAGTTGGGGGAATTTCACCCCTTGTACTGGGGAGATAATTGGAGTATCATCTGCAATTGGGACAGGAAGCCCGGTACACTTTGCTTCCGCCTTACATAAGCTATTTAAAACAAGATGAAGGAAGCGTGTGTTCGTGCAGCAAGCTATCGCTATACTAGACTCGGGCGTAGGAGGTTTGACGGTTGCCAAGGAAGTAATGAGGCAGCTGCCGAGAGAGAAAATCATTTATTTCGGAGACACTGCCCGCGCCCCGTACGGACCCCGTTCGTCCGAGGAAGTCAAACTTTTTACCGAGCAAATTGTCGATTATCTTATTCATTTCAATCCTAAAATGATCGTGATCGCTTGCAACACGGCGACTGCTGCCGCCCTCGATTATATATCGGCGAAAGTGGACATTCCGGTCATCGGCGTCATTCATCCCGGCGCCCGCGCCGCCATCAGCGCGACAAAGACCGGTCGGGTAGGCGTAATCGGCACCGTGGGAACGATCGGCAGCGGAGCTTACACGGCAGCGCTGAAGCAGCTGTCCCCATATGTTGAGGTTGTCAGCCAGGCCTGTCCGGCGCTTGTCCCGCTGGTCGAACAGGGGATGTTCCGTTCGGAGGAATGCGACCTTGCGGTGCGTGATTCGCTGAACGGGATCAAGCATGAACCGATTGATACCCTGATCCTCGGGTGTACGCATTACCCGTTTCTCGTAGAGCCGATCGGCCGGGCAATGGGGCCCGGAGTCAAGCTGATCAGTTCCGCGGACGAGACAGCGCGCGAGATCAGCACCATTTTGTACGACAAGGGAAAGCTGGCGAGTGGAGACGACAGTCCGGTGCATCAGTTCTTCTGCAGCGGCGACGCAGGTATATTCCAGAAGATTGCCATGGACTGGCTTGGAGAGCAAATCAGACGCACACCGGTGGTCTGGCAGGTGTCATCGCTTGAACCTGCGGACGTCTGAATGTAACCAGGGACAACTCTTTCATTCGATGTCAAAATCATATTCGGATTCATAACGGCCGGGCGGCGCAAGCCCGGCCGTTCTTTGCGCATGTAGGACAAGAGGATTCGCATACAATCAAGAAGAAATGGCTTTGCCGTCCATTTTAGGGACGGAGTGCGAAGGTTATACTTTCTTATATTTGAACAAAGTCTTCACAGCTACAGTAGGAAACGCAGCGGAGAGGATGAGAGGTATGCTTCAATATATTGTCCGCAAGGGAGATACCGTGAGACGGATAGCCGCCGCGCACGGACTTACTCCAGGGCATGTAATACAGGGGAATCCCTGGGCGGCCGAACAACCGTACCTTTTTCCGGGACAGGTGCTGTTCCTGCCTTCCGTCCAGCGCAGGCGATATATTGCGCAGGGAGGGGAACGCATAAGGGAGGTGGCGGCACTGTACGGCGTCAGCCTGGAAGGGCTGGAACAGCTTAATCCCGGTATATCTCCGGACGGGTTCTGCCCGCCTGGAAAAACCTTGGTGATCCCGGTGTCCGAGCCGGCGGCGGTTGTCCGCCTGCGCGGCGAGTACGGGCCTTCGGAACTTGCGGCGGATATCGGCCTTCTGACCAATAAATATCCTTTTATCTCGGCAGATACGATAGGCTTCAGTGTCCTTGGGAAACCGCTGCATTTGCTGCGGATCGGCAGCGGACGCCGCAGACTGCATGTGAATGCGGCGCTGCATGCCAATGAGTGGCTGACCTCGCCCTGTCTTCTTACCTTTCTGGAGCAGTATGCCGAAGCTTATGAGAAAGGCCGGAAATGGAACGGTCATAGCCCGGAAGACTGGTTCTACAACTGGACGGTATGGGCCGTCCCGATGGCAAACCCCGACGGTGTGGAGCTTGTGCAGGAAGGAGCCGGTCCATGGCATCCTTACAGGCGGGAGCTTGCGGAATGGAACGGCGGGCGACGCAGCTTCCGCCACTGGAAAGCCAATATCCGGGGCGTGGACCTTGGGGACCAATTCCCGGCCTTTTGGGAAGAAGAGCGGTCGCGCCGGGGC
>NZ_ASSD01000169.1 GCF_000520715.1 Paenibacillus zanthoxyli JH29 | reverse complement strand
CGGCTCGCTCCGGCAACCCGGAAGCTGCTGAGCCTGATTCGGTCTGTCGTGCCTCCGCTGACGGAAGACCGGTCCTTGAGCGGGGATATTGAACGGGTGGCGCACTGTATGAAGACGCAGGGCTGGTCGTTAGAAGAAATTCAGCCAAATTAAGCGAATAAGGGAGATCTCAAATGTCAGACCATCAACGCATAATCCGCGCCCCGCGCGGCCGGAAATTAAATACAAAAGGCTGGGTACAGGAAGCCGCTCTGCGGATGCTGATGAACAATCTGGACCCGGAAGTGGCGGAGCACCCGGATCAGCTCGTTGTATACGGCGGCATCGGCCGGGCGGCGCGCAACTGGGAAGCCTATGATCGCATCATTGGTTGTCTCAAGGAGCTTGAAGAGGATGAGACGCTGCTGATCCAGTCGGGGAAGCCCGTTGCCGTGTTCAAGACAACAACAGATTCGCCGCGCGTCCTTCTTGCCAACTCCAATCTGGTCCCGGCTTGGGCGAACTGGGAAACCTTCCACGAATTGGACAAAAAAGGACTCATGATGTACGGACAAATGACCGCCGGAAGCTGGATTTACATCGGCACGCAGGGAATAGTCCAGGGAACCTTTGAGACCTTTGCGGAAATAGCGCGGCAGCATTTCGGAGGCACATTGAAAGGCACAGTTACGGTAACGGCGGGTATGGGAGGCATGGGCGGGGCTCAGCCGCTGGCGGTCACGATGAACGAAGGCGTTGTTATCGTTATAGATATAGACCGCGCACGCATCCTGAAACGAATTGGGAAGCTATACTGCGACCAGTTGGCGCCGGACCTTGACGAAGCGCTTGCCATGGCTGCCGAAGCGAAGACTCAGAAGCGGCCTCTTTCCATCGGACTTGTAGGCAACGCTGCGGAAGTGCTGCCGGAAATGATCCGCCGCAGGTTTATTCCCGAGATCATTACCGACCAGACCTCGGCCCATGATCCGCTTAACGGCTACTTGCCGGCAGGACTTACACTGGAAGAGGGGCAGGCGCTCCGGAGAGTTAAGCCGGAACTTTATATCAAGCAGGCAAAAGCTTCTATAGCGGTCCATGTGCGCGCCATTCTCGAAATGAAGAGACAGGGGGCCGTCGCCTTCGATTACGGCAATAACATCCGCCAGGCCGCTTATGATGAAGGCGTAAAGGAAGCCTTTACTTATCCCGGATTTGTCCCGGCTTATATCCGGCCGCAATTTTGCGAGGGAAAAGGGCCGTTTCGGTGGGTGGCGCTATCCGGTGATTCGGAAGATATCTATAAGACTGATCAAGTGATTCTGCAAAAATTCGCGGGCAACGAAAGGCTGTGCAAATGGATTCGCATGGCACAGAGAAGGGTAGCGTTTCAAGGTCTTCCCGCCCGCATTTGCTGGCTTGGCTATGGTGAGCGCGCCCGATTCGGAAAGATTATCAATGAAATGGTTGCATCCGGCGAGCTTAGGGCGCCGATTGTCATCGGCCGCGATCATCTGGATGCCGGGTCTGTAGCCTCGCCTAACCGGGAGACGGAAAGCATGAAGGACGGCAGCGACGCCATAGCCGATTGGCCGATCCTGAATGCCCTGGTCAATACTGCTGCGGGAGCGAGTTGGGTATCGGTTCATCACGGCGGCGGAGTCGGCATGGGCTATTCGCTGCATGCGGGTATGGTTGTCGTTGCGGATGGAACGGAAGATGCCGGGAAACGGCTTGAACGCGTGCTGACCACAGACCCCGGCATGGGGATTGCGCGCCATGCGGATGCCGGTTACGAGCTTGCCGTGGACACGGCGAAGAAGAAGGGCATTAATATCCCGGGATTGCATTAAAGGAGGCTGGAGTATGGGGAAATTAACCTATGTCAAATCCGCTTCCCAGCTGATTAGTATGGATGGAGGGCTCGGGCCAAGAACGGGCAGAGGCATGTCGATGCTGGGAATCACCGCGAACGGCAGCGTTGTTATTGAGGATGGCATCATCGTCTTTTCCGGTTCTGACACGTTGGCAGAGCACTATTTAAGCACATGCCAAGATGAAGTTGAAATCATTGACGCTCGCGGAAAGGTCGTTACACCGGGCCTAATTGATCCCCACACGCATGCGGTATTTACCGGGAGCCGGGAGAATGAACTGGAGCTGCGGCTTCAAGGGGCAAAGTATATCGACATCCTGAAGCAGGGCGGAGGCATTCTGCATACGGCGCGGAGCACAAGGGAGGCGTCCGAAGAAGAGCTGGTACGGCAATCCAAAGTCCGGCTGGATCATTTCCTTCTCCACGGCGTCACCACGATTGAAGCCAAGAGCGGCTACGGGTTAACCCTAACAGATGAACTGAAACAGCTGCGCGCCGCGCGGGCGCTTAACGCCAGTCACCCTATTGATGTGGTTTCGACTTTTATGGGAGCCCATGCGGTTCCCGAAGAGTTCAACGATAACCCTGAGGATTATGTCGATCTCGTTATCAACGAAATGCTTCCGGCAGTCGCCGAGCAGGAATTGGCCGAGTTTTGCGATGTGTTCTGTGAACAAGGCGTTTTCAGCACCGCTGAGTCCCGCAGGATTCTGGAAGCGGCAGGAAGACACGGCTTCAAGTTGAAAATACATGCCGATGAAATCGCGGAGAACTTCGGAGGTGCGGAGCTGGCCGCGGAATTGGGCGCCGTTTCAGCCGAGCATTTGCTAAAGGCCTCGGAGGAAGGGATTCAAGCGCTGGCGAGGAGCGGTACGATTGCGGTGCTGCTTCCCGGTACGGCCATGTTCCTTATGGAGCAGCCGGCCGCTGCCCGGAAAATGATTGAAGCGGGAGTGGCCGTTGCTTTATCCACCGACTGCAATCCGGGTTCATCGCCTACCTCCTCCATGCCATTTATTATGAATGCCGCTTGTCTTACCATGAAGATGACCCCGGCGGAAGTATTGACGGCAAGTACGATTAACGCGGCTTGTGCGATTGGCAGAGAGAAAGTAATGGGGAGTATTGAAATCGGCAAGCAGGGAGATTTGGTCCTGTTCGATGCCGAGAATTACCGCCAGCTTCAATACTATTATGGGATGAACCTCGTGCATACAGTCATTAAGAAAGGCCAAGTGGTTGTAAAAGGAGGCGTCCTCGTTGATTGACAAAAGCCTGTGCATTAACCGGGATAGACTTGAACGCAGTATTCAAGATCTGGCTGCCTTCGGACTGAATGAGCATGGAGGGCTGGACCGGACCGCCTTTACTCCCGCCGAACTGGAGGCGAGGGAGTGGCTGAAGGCGGCTCTTGGAGCCGAAGGAATTAGCGTAAGGATTGACGGGGCGGCGAATATCTGGGGCAGAAGAGCCGGAGA
>NZ_ASSD01000168.1 GCF_000520715.1 Paenibacillus zanthoxyli JH29 | reverse complement strand
CCCCGCCGTAAACTGCGGAATATCGGGATACCGGATATCCCAGTTCGGCATTTCGACGAGGTCGTCGAACAGCTGGATTTGCAGCTCCTCGCGCTCCTTGCGCCATTTAGCGGCAGCATCCACCGTCTCGTCCAGCATCGCCAGCAGCTGCGCCCGGTGCCCGGGCAGGCTGTCAAAAGCTCCCGCCTGGATCAGCGATTCCACGACGCGCTTGTTGCAGACCCTCAGATCAACGCGGCGGCAGAAATCGAGCAGGCTGTCAAAGGGCCGCTCCTTCCGGGCTTCCAGTATGCTCTCCACGGCCAGCGTACC
Organism: Paenibacillus zanthoxyli JH29; assembly: GCF_000520715.1. Taxonomy (GTDB): domain Bacteria; phylum Bacillota; class Bacilli; order Paenibacillales; family Paenibacillaceae; genus Paenibacillus_AQ; species Paenibacillus_AQ zanthoxyli. Next base: position 2,791 of record NZ_ASSD01000168.1, on the reverse strand, counting down.
GACATTCTTGATCGCCGCCAGCCCGAAGCGGATATGTCCGCCCGCGCCGCTGCCGCCGTCCACCGGGGTGAACAGCACGCCGCTCAAGTTTACATCCGGCGGCAGCACGCCAATTCCCATGCGCCGGCATTCCAGCACATACTCCGCCACCTTGCGGTGGACGCCCGTTACCGCCGTCAGCATGGAAGCCATAAACTGCACCGGATAATGGGCCTTGAGGTACGCTGTCTGGAAGGCCAGCACACCGTAAGCTGCGGCATGAGCACGGGGGAAGCCGTAATCGGCAAAGCGCACGATCATGTCGTAGACCGCGTTCGCGTCGGCTTCCTCGTAGCCATGCTTTAGGCTTCCCTTCACGAAATGGCCGCGCTCGCGGTCCAGCGTTTCGCGCTTCTTCTTGGATACGGCTCTGCGCAGCAAATCCGCTTCGCCAAGCGAAAATCCGGCCATTGCCGATGCGATCTGCATGATCTGCTCCTGATAGACGATAATGCCGTAGGTATCGGACAGGATCGGGATCAGGTCGGGGTGGGGATATTCCACTTCGGCAAGCCCGTGCTTGCCCTGAATATATTTCGGAATAAACTCCATCGGGCCGGGCCGGTACAGCGCCAGCACCGAAATGATATCCTCGAACACGGTCGGCTTCAGATCCTTGAGTACCCGGCGAATGCCCGCCGACTCCAGCTGGAACACGCCCGTCGTCTCGCCGTGGCCCAGCATCGCATACGTCGGTTCGTCGTCATCCGGGATCTCCCGGAAATCCGGCGTGCTGCCGGTCATCTGTCCGATCCAGTTCATGCACCGCTCGATAATCGACAGCGTTCTGAGGCCCAGAAAATCCATCTTCAGCAGCCCTATGCTCTCCAAGTGCTCCATCGAATATTGGGTCAAGGCCGTTCCCTCATTGCCCTCCTGCAGCGGAACGGCATCGGTAAGCGGCCCCCGGGAAATGACGACCCCGGCAGCATGCGTCGAGGCATGCCTTGGCATGCCCTCCACCTTCATCGCCATGTCCAGCAAATCCCGGGTCTTCGGATTGCCTTGGTACAGCGCCTTGAGATCCGGACTGCTCTCAAGCGCCCGCGCGATGCTGATGCCGAGTGTCCCGGGGATCAGCTTCGCGGCTTTGTCCACCTCCCCGTAGGGCAGGTTCAGCGCCCGTCCCACATCGCGCACCGCAGCCCGCGCCGCCAAGGTTCCGAACGTAATAATCTGGGCGACATGCTCCTCGCCGTATTTCTCCGCTACATAGGATATGACCTCATCGCGCCGCTCGTCGCTGAAATCAATGTCGATATCGGGCATCGTGATCCGCTCGGGATTCAGAAAGCGCTCGAACAGCAGGTTGTACTTCAGCGGATCAACATCGGTAATGCGCAGGCAGTAAGCAGTGAGGCTGCCCGCGGACGAGCCCCTTCCGGGTCCTGTCGCGATGCCCTGCTTGTGGCAGAAGGCGATAAAATCCCAGACGATCAGAAAATAATCGGAGAAACCCATCGTCTCAATAACACCAAGCTCATAGGCCAGCCGCTCCTCCGCGCGTCGCTTTTCCTGATCCGAGTCCCACCGGGGAGTATCCCCGTAGCGCTCCTCCAGGCCCGCTTCACACAGCCGGCGCAAATAGGCGGCGGCATCCAGTCCTTCTGGCAGCGGAGAGTAGGCTGGAAGAATATGCCTGCCAAATTCCAGCTCCAGATTGCATTTGTCAGCGATGACAGCGGTATTGGCTATCGCCTCCGGCACATGCGGAAACAGCGCGGCCATTTCCTCGCCGCTTTTTAAATAGAGCTGGTCCGTTCCGATTTGCAGCCGTTCCTCATCGTCCACCGTCTTGCCCGTACCGATGCAGATCAGCACATCCTGAACCTCGGAATCCTCCCGGGACAAGTAATGCACGTCATTGGTGGCGACCAGGGGGATGCCCGTCTCTTCGGCCAGAGCGATCAGCTTCGGATTCACTCTTTTTTGTTCGGGCATTCCGTGATCCTGAAGCTCCAGATAGAAATATTCGCCGAAGATCTCCTTGTACCGCAGCGCCGCCTTCTTCGCCTCGCCGTCCCGTCCGTGAAGCAGATGCTGGGGCACCTCTCCGCCAAGGCAGGAGCTTAGACAAATAAGGCCCTCCGCGTGCGCGGCAAGGGCTTCCATGTCAATTCTCGGCTTGTAGTGATAGCCTTCCAGCTGGCCGATGGAGACGAGTCTCATCAGATTGCGGTATCCTTCCTCGTTCCTCGCGAGCAGGATAAGATGGTAAATCGGCTGATCCTTGCGGCTGCCGCGCTCGCGGCGCGAGCCCGCCGTCAGGTAAGCCTCGCAGCCGATGATCGGCTTGATGCCGTTCTCCTTGCACGCTTTATAAAAAGGGATCGCCCCGTACATCACTCCGTGATCGGTCAGCGCCAGCGACTTCATGCCGTGTTCGCCGGCCCGGCGCACCAGATCGGCAATGCGCGCCGCCCCGTCCAATAAACTGTATTCGCTGTGCACATGCAGATGCACGAAAGGACTCATGATCCCACTTCCTTTCCCGCTCCGGACAAATTGTCCGGTAATACAACTATTTTATCATATTGAAGGGAGAAAGGCCCATAGAATGAAGGGAGAGCACAGGGACAGGCAAAAAACGCATAATATGGGCCGCGTCCCGGCAAAGGAGGACTATATGAACGTATTTTTAAGCAAGGCCGTCCTCGATTTCTTTATCGCCTTCGGCATCGTGCTGGGCGGCGCCATGCTGGGCGGCATCGGGGCGGTCGTATCGCTTCAGCAGCCGACGCAGACGATGCTC
>NZ_ASSD01000167.1 GCF_000520715.1 Paenibacillus zanthoxyli JH29 | reverse complement strand
GCCCCCCCGCCGTATTGGCTGCAAAGCCTATAGGCAGTTCTTTATCAATCACGATAGCGACTTTCACGTTTAAGTCCTCCTCTTTTGCTGCCGATATTTACAACAATGATACCTGAAATAATAATCAGTCCACCCAAAAGCTGGATCGGTAATATGGATTCTCTCAAGATGATATAGCCGCTGATAACCCCTACGATAGGCACCAGATTCAGATAAACGGTCGTTATGGTCACATCCAGATTTTTGAGGGCGTAAACATACAGGAAATAACAAACCGCTGAACAGAACACCGCCAAAAAAATAATATTGACCAAGGCAAATAAAGAAAAAGCATGCCACTCAGAATATTCAAATAAAGATGGAGGGATTAAAATCAAAGTCCCAAAAAGGGTTTGGTAGGTGATTAAAAATAATCCCGAATATTTTTTCTGCAATGATTTGTTCAATAGTGTGTAAAAGGTCCAAGAGAACATGGCGCAAACGATAAACATATTGCCTTTGAAGGTTTCGGATGAAAAGTCAACTTGTCCGTTTGCCGTGATAGCAAGGTAAGCCCCGGTTACCGAACCGATAATGCCCAATATCTGAATCACGGATACTTTCGATTTAAATATAAGAATGTCCAGAATTATGGCAAGGATCGGGATAATAGACGCGATCAAAGACGCGTTCGAGGCGGTCGTATACTTCATTCCGGTATTTTCCAGAATAAAGTATAATGTAATACCGAATAAACCGGCCAACGCCATTTTGGGAAAATCCTGCTTATTTAATTTAGCGGACGGCTCCACTTTCTTTAAAGCTGTGAGCAAGATAACCGTAGTAATCATAAACCGGATCAGCGCCATGGTAACAGGAGGAACTTCAGCCACGACCGTTTTGATGCTTATGTAAGAACATCCCCATAGAACCACCGTAATCAACATCGCTATATTCGCCAGCGGTTGTTTGATTTTCAAGCCGCTTTCACCAAGTTTAGCCTTCTCTAAGTGCATTTCTAGTAGCACACCTCATATCTAATAATGAACTTCAAGTAATTCCTTCAGCTTGAATAATGACCAAACGATGCGGGCGCTGTACTTCTTGTAAACAAACTGGATGCCCTGGTCTTTATAGAGGTCGAAAGAAGTCTGGTTAGTTATGGCCAGATCAGCCATTCCGTTCAGAAGGTAAAGCAGCGCTTCCGTTGTAGAGGATGTTAAAATTTTCACTACATTATGTTCTTTCAGTTCGCCGTTCGATAAAGAACCGATGATATTTTGAACCGGCGAGCAGCAAGCGATTTTGAGCGTGCGGCTAGGATCAATCAATTGACCCTCCCGGCACACGATACCGTATTCCGGCGTTGAGAAGATAAAGTTCAGGTTATTTTCAAAATTATTATTCCAGAAAAAATCAGTTATTCGTTCATAAGCGCTGGGGATTAAAGCATAGCTAATGAACCCTTCCTCCAAGTCGTCAAAGATCTGGGTGAAGTTGTTCTTCAAGATAGAATGATCAACAAATAATAGTCTGATTAAAACACAAATGACCCACAAGAGAGTCACCTTTTTCAAAGTGTCCTTCTTATGGGTCACAGTTCAGATGACCGGGTCAGCCAATCCGAATCCACCCTGGCGAAGCCGATTTACCGGGCGTCGAACTCCCCGGACGCGAACTCTTTTTCCGAGATGACTTTGAAGCCTTCCCGTCTGAGCAGCGCCACCGTGACGCCTTCTCCGGGAATTTTATTGCCTGCAAACCGGCCGTCATAAATCACGCCGCTGCCGCAGGAGGGACTGTTTTCTTTCAGAACGAGGAGAGAAGCATTGTGCTTCCGCGCCGTTTCGAGAGCTTTATAGGCGCCCGCGACAAAGAGCGCGGTAACATCCCTGCCGGACCGGTCAAGAACCTTAGCGTTCCCGGTTAAGACATCTTCGCCCGTTCCGCCTACAATTTCGGCCGGCTCGCGCGGCGTGGAACACCCGCCCAACACTTCGGGGCAGACAAGCACCGCCTTGTTCTCACGGGCCAATTTCTGTATTTTATCCACTACATTATGCGAACCGTCGTACCGGCACTCGACACCGGCCAGGCAAGAGCTGACGATGATCATGGGTTTTACTCCTTTGCAGGCTCCGTTATTTTACCGAAGACCACTTGCTCTCCAGCCACTTGTCGAAATCGGCGCCTTTATCGCCTTCATAAGCGTCATACACGTCGATTCTCATCTTCTTCAGCTTCTCTTTGAACTCTTCATACGTATGTTCACGGGGGAGGCTTTTCTTGATTCGCAGCAGAATTTTGGAAACGCCTTTGAACAGCTCCGGCTTGTCCTTGGAAGGCGCCGCAACAGCCTCGCCAAACGCTTCAAGCTTCCGGTAAGCCGCCTCCTGTACGGTATATACCGGATCGCTTTCAACCAATCGCTTCAGAATATCAATAACTTGCTTGTGAGGATATTTCCCCAGTACCTCCACCGCCTCAAGACGGGCCCGCCAATCGGCGGAGCGTCCTGCGGCTTTTTTCAATTCTGCATAATTCTCGGGGAGTTCAACGTTCTTGTCTTCGTTATTCAAACTGCACAATCCCTTCTCTGATCAATCTTTGTGATAGGGATATTTTAGCGCAGTCTGGCACGGGACTCAACTTTCTGCTGGGCTACAAAGAAAGCGGTCCATTCTATGAATCCTATTTTTGAAAATTTACCGCACCTCCACCTTACCCTTCCGGTAAATCAGCGCCCCAATGGAGAATGCCGCCACGCCCCAAAGGGCGAGGATGCCGATACCGATCCAGAACGAAGAGCTGAACAGGCCGGACCCGTACACCATGCCGTCCCGCATGCCTTCGACGAAATAGGTCAGCGGAAGCACCTGGGTCACCGGTTTCAGCCAATCGGGCAGGCTGCTGGTAGCGAAGAAGACGCCGCTGATAAACATCATCAGGAAGCTCGTGATATTCGCCACGCCCATATAGGACTCGATGGATTTGCTGAAGGAAGAGATCAGATAGCCCAGGGCGTTAAAGGCCAGAACGCCAACGAAGAAGGCGATGATCAATACAGGGATGTTGAGAGCCAGGTTCGCGCCGAACCCGATAACGCCGATGACGGAGAGCAGCACGATCTGCACGAAGCTGAGGACGAAGCGGACCATCATACCGGCGAGGCCGTACAGTCCCATTCGCAGCGGAGTCATGCGCAGCCGCTTCAGCAGGCCGGACCTGCGGATTTCAACCATGTCAACCATCCCGAACAGACCCGCTTGAGCCACAGACAGGGCGATCATGCCGGTCATCAGAAAGTCGACGCTGCTAAGATCCTTGCTGCTGCTGGTTATCGACGAGGTCTGCAGACGGTAGGCCGGCTCGATTCCCGCTGCCGCAAAGCTGGCTCTCTGAACATACTGGTCGAGGATGCCCTGGATCGCTTGAGTGGTGGCATTGCTTTCGTTCTCGGTATTGACGATTAGCTTGATATCCCCGCTGTTCCCGTTCTCCGGAAGGACGATGGCCGCGTCTACATCCTTGTCTTTGACCCAGGCGTCGGCCTGGGCGCTGTCTACGGGCTGCTCCGACTTCCACTCGAAGACCGGGATTTTCCGAAGTCCGGCTTCAAGCGAATCACTGGAGGCACTTGGCGCAGGATTCACCAGCGCTACCTTCGCTTTGAAGTCGCCGCCGTCTCCTCCTCCGCCGAAGATAACCATGAACAGCACCATCAGAATGACAGGAAAAAACAAATTCCAAAACCAGACCGCCTTCTCACGGAACATCGTCTTGAGTTGAGCAACGAATAATTTCATAATCTGTGCGCTTGTGCTCATATCAATCCCTCCATTCCTTGCCCGTAAAGGCAATAAAGACATCTTCGAGACTCATTTCGCGGATGGATACATGCTCGACCCGGTAACCATGCTCCTTGGTGAATCCGAGGAGACCGTACAGCGCCTGTTCCGGCTCCGGAGACCAGAGTGTTACATTCGCTCCCTCCCGTTCCATCCGGGCAATACCCGGAAGGCCGCGCAGTGCCTCTTCGGTCTGTGCCGCCGCATCTTCCCCATCATAAAAAGACAACCGCACTTCCCGCTCCTTCGTCAGTTTGCCGATCAGAGCCGCTGGCGTATCAAGGCTGATGACCGTACCCTGATCAACGATGCAGACGCGGTCGCTCAGCTTCTCGGCCTCTTCCATGTAATGGGTCGTCAAAATAATGGTTGTGCCAAGCTGCTTCAGGCGCAGGATAATATCCCAAATATTGCGGCGCGCCTGGGGATCAAGGCCGGTTGTAGGTTCGTCGAGAAAAATCACCTGCGGATCGTTAATCATCGCAAGTCCGATGGCGAGGCGCTGCCGCTGTCCTCCGGACAGCGATTTAACCCGCTTGCTCCGGTGCTCGGTCAGATTGATCATCTCCAGCACCTCGGCGGTCGATTTGCGTGTGGGATAAAATGAAGCGAACAAATCCAAATTCTCCTCGGTGGTAAGCAGGTCAAATAAAGCGCTGGATTGCGGCTGTACGCCGATCAGCGTCTTGATTGCGCTCTCGTCCTTGCTCCAGGACAGTCCCGCAACGGCAATGCTGCCGGCATCCGGCGGCTGAAGCCCTTCGATTATCTCCAGGGTCGTCGTCTTCCCCGCTCCGTTCGGCCCGATAATCGTAAAGACTTCTCCCGCTTCCACGGTGAAGCTGATGTCTTGAACAGCCTTGACGTCGCCGAATGATTTCCTCAAATTTTTCACTTCAAGCACAGGCATCGGTATCCCTCCAAATATCCGTTTTTTCAGAACTTGACTATATAATAAGACGGGGGCTGAAACAGCTTAACCGTCCGCAAGCCGATCTTGCACTCGGTCCAGCGATGTATATGAATAAGAACCGAGTGCCGCAAAAGGCTTAAAGGGGGGCTCTTTTCTTGGCAGAATCTTCTTAATTATAGAACATATGTTCGGTTTATAGGCATAAAAAAACGCTCCGACGCCAGGTCGGATGCGGATTTTCTTGTGCTATAGGCTATTATAAGCTTTACTTGTAGCTATCCAGATAGCATTCGATTAAGCAGCTTAAGGCCTGAAATCATTTTCTCCCGCTTCGCATACAGCTTTTGAGCATATGTCACATCCACAGCTTCAAATCGAATTTGATCCCGGGGCTTTTTCTGGGCGACATTGGGGAGATCAACGCTGATCACAACTCCGATTTTGGTATAACCGCCTGTCGTCTGGCAATCCGCCATCAGAATAATTGGTTGTCCAGATGCGGGAACTTGGATGGAACCGACTGTGATAAAATCAGAAATAATATCCGCTCCATTCACATGCTCCAATTGTTGTCCCTGTAATCGATACCCCATTCGATCCGATTCATTGGTAACATCATAGGACGTGGAAGTAAACCATTCGAAAGATTTTTGGGTAAACGCATCTGTTTGAGGTCCCGGAATAAAACGTATTGGCCGCTCCTTACGATAGTCGGGAATGGCGTCTGGCTGTAATCTTCTTCCCTCGATATCATAGAGATTAAAGCGGCAGTTGCCTATCGGAATTTCATCGCCAATCTTCAATGCCCTGCCCTCATGCCCTCCATAATGGCCTCGAAAATACGTCGAACGGCTTCCCATAATGGGAGGTACTTCAATTCCGCCCGCAATGGAGATGTATGTTCTGCAGCCAGTAACACAATTGCCGAAGCTTAGCTCGTCATCCTGGCGAACACGAATAGATTTCCACATCGGCACCGGGATGGCGTTCAGCACGGGAGACAAATCTCCGCCTGTAATTGCAATCACCCCGTCTGCAACAAATCTTAATTTAGGGCCGATTAATGTGGCCTCTAAGGCAGCGTCTTCTTCATCATTCCCCACCAATAAATTGGCCAGACGCAAAGATAAACCGTCCATGGCTCCAGAGGTGGATATGCCAAGATTCTGGTATTGGAGACGCCCTAAATCCTGGACGGTTGTAAAGAAACCGGGTTTAACTACTTTTACGAATTCCATTCCCGATCCCACTCTCTCTGTCTTTGATCATCCCACCGTTCCGATTCACCGGCTGAAATAGGCACATATTGTAAGTAATCTCCCGAAACAAGTGCACATGGCCTTTCCTGATAGGGATTAAAAATTTCCATCGGAGTCCAACCCAGCAAGTGCCACCCTCCCGGAGACTCGATGGTGTAGATAGAGGTTTGGTTCGTTGCAATGGATACCGCCCCCTTCCTGACCTTGACCCGGGGATTGGAACGTCTGGGAAGCACAAGTCTCTCGTCAATATCGCCGCAATAGGGCGTCCCGTCTACAAATCCAACCATGTACACGTAATAGGGTTTGGAATATAAGGTTTGGATCACTTGTTCCGGACTTAATCCAGTTCTGGCGGACACCTCTTCCAAGTCGGGACTGTATTCTCCGCCGAATACGACGGGGACATGGATCGTTTTGCTTGGAATGGCGTGATCTTCGGAGATCTGGTCTTCCAGTCCCCGGATTGTATCCGCCAATTTATTGAAGCTGATCCTGACCGGATCATAACAAATGGCTAAGCTATTAAAGGTAATAATCGTCTGAACGATTCCTGAAATCTTCCGGCTGCTGATCAAGTTTGCAAAAGCTTGAACACCTCGATTAATCTCAATTGAGATCTTATTCTCGAATTGCACCACCAGCGTCTGATCTCCTAGCGGAACATATTTCAAGTCATCATGAGAAACATGTTGAGAAGCCAAAAGCCTTCACCTCCGGACTATCCCTTCAAATCTTTCACCAGGTGCATTGCCTCGCCCCAGAATTGGATCATTCCATTTCCGAACTGCTCCGTCGGCCTTTTCCAGAAGCCGTATCTTTCATAGAAATGCTCTAACCCTTTTGTCGACATCAGCCCGACAACGGCGCTTTGGCAGGCATTCTTGCCGATATAATCCATGATGCGTTCCATAATTCGAGCCCCCAGTCCCCTCCCTTGAAATTCAGGAAGGACGAGAACATCTTGAACATAGAAGCAGGTGCCGCCATCGCCGATCACTCTTGCCATCCCCACTATACGATCCGGGGATGCGGCGCAAACGGCAAACAGAGAATTATCCAGGCCTCGGGCAACTGAATCCTCCGGCATTAGTTGAAATTCTACAGCTTTGCGCAAGCTCAAATATTCCTTAACGGAAGGCTTACGGTCAACTAACAGTATATTATCCGTCATTCACCGGACCTCCCTATTCTATAGAACCTTAGCCCATCATCTGACGCGTTCCCATAAATCTACAGCCACTTCCCAAGGGGCATAACGCCGACTCCGTGATTCTTGAACGCCTCTTTAATCTTAAGCGCCAGCTCAAGCGAGCCCGCCGTATCCCCGTGAACGACCAACGTATGGCCGTGAATTTCAATTTCCTGCCCCGTAATTGCGGTCACTTTTCGTTCAAGCACCATCCGCAAACATCTTTCCACAACGACTTCAGGGTCATGAATGACAGCTCCCTCAATACTGCGGGAAACGAGGGATCCGTCTTCGTTGTACGCACGATCGGCATAGATAGAGAAGGCTATTTTGAGCCCGCGCTGCTCGGCAATATTCGCAAGCTCTCCCGGATCGGTCATCACGATCAAGGACGGATCATACATAACGATTGCTTCTATGAACGCCTCTGCGTAGTTCCGATCGTAATTCACCCGGTTTCCCAATACGCCGTGAGGGAATACATGCTGCAAGCTACCACCGTGTGCCCTGGCAAAAGCACTTAAAGCACCTATCTGATAAAGTGTATCCGTTATTATTTCTAACGAGGTTAATTCCATGTCCCTTCTTCCAAATCCCACCAGGTCAGGAAAACCAGGATGAGCACCGATACCAACTCCCATCTTCATCGCTTGCGCTACCGCCGCATTCATCGTACGCGGATCCCCGGCATGGAACCCACAAGCGATATTAGCCGAACTGATCACTTCCAATAACGCTCGATCATCAGCGACCTTATAGTTTCCATAGCCCTCTCCCAGATCGGAACAAATATCGATATAAGCCTTCATTCTTCAACTCCTCTTCCCTTACTTATCGTGAACTCTCGGAATCTCCTAACCCCTTCCTTAATCGAAGCCATGGAATCGCGAGACGATAATTAGACTTTGGCCGAAGTTCATTTTGCAGTGTCAAACTGCTCACTCTTTTCAGAAAATAATAGAACGAAATTACGATCTTTCCGCTACTTGTATATCCTGAACATCTTCCATCCAGTCCTGCTGGAGAGCACGACGCAGAAACTTGGCCGTTCTTTCGGTCTTCGGATGAGCGAACACTTCTTTCGCAGGCCCCTGTTCGACAATGACACCCTTGTCCATCACGATGACGCGATCTGCTACTTCTTCCGCAAATTTCATTTCGTGTGTCACCAAGATCATGGTCATTCCACCCTCCGCCAGCTTCCGCATGACAAGCAGCACTTCCCCCACAAGCTCAGGATCCAGCGCAGATGTCACCTCGTCAAATAGCATAATATCCGGATGCATGGCCAGCGCCCTGGCAATCGCAACGCGCTGCTGTTGGCCTCCGGATAATTGGCTCGGATAGTTGTTCGCCTTCTCCCTCAACCCAACAACTTCAAGCAAGCGAAGCGCTTCGGCTTCCGCATCCTTCTTATTCACCCGATTCACGTGAATCGGCGCCAGTGTAATGTTGCGTAGAATCGTGAGATGAGGAAATAGATTATAGGATTGAAAAACCATGCCCACTTTACTGTGAATCTCATTCAGCGCCTGTGGACTTGCATCGCTGGTCAGCGTTATGCCCTTAACGTTAATTGTCCCTTGATTAATGGTCTCAATCCCGTTTATTGTCCGAAGAAGGGTTGTCTTACCCGATCCGCTTGGACCGATGATAGATACAACCTCTCCCGCTTTTACCTCAAGCGAAACACCCCGTAATACCTCTACAGAGCCGAAACTCTTATGAATGTTATCCAGCGCGATTACCGTTTCTTTACCCGGTTTATGCTTCGTTGCCATCACAATCGCCCCTCTCCATATGTTCGTTTAGCGAGCCAGTTTTTTCTCAAGCATACGAACACCGATCATTGCAGGATAACTGATAATGAAGTAAATGATAAAAACAGCAGTATAGATCGTTATATACTGGAAGGTGTCCGAAGACAGCAATCTTCCGGCAAACATTAATTCCGTCACAGAGATCGTTGACGCCAGCGCACTATCCTTAAATAGAGAGACCAAATAATTCCCGAGTGACGGCATAATGACACGTAGGGTTTGCGGCAAAATAACCAAACGCATCGTCTTCGCCCAACTCATATTTAAAGCTTTGGCTGCTTCCCACTGCGTGCGAGGGATTGCTTCAATGCCGGAACGGTAAACTTCACTTAAGTACGCACCATAATTCAGAGCCAGTCCAAGGATGCCCGCTTGAAACGGATCAAAGCGTATGCCCATATAAGGAAGAACAAAGTAGATATAAAATAATTGGAGAATAAGCGGCGTGCCTCGGATCACTTCGACAATAATTCCGGCCGGAATGGATAAGATGCGAATATGGCGCTTCCCGATCCGCGGCATTGCAAGAAGCAAACCGATAACAAGTGCGATAGGGAAACTCACTAACGTCAGTAAGATCGTCTTCCAAAGACCACTGCTCAGCTTGGGCGCCCAGTCAATCAAATTCGCTATTAATTCATTTTGCACCCTATCTCGCTCCTTCCCTTTAAAAACCCCCTCTATTGTCAAGATTGGTCGTGAAACCTTTACTCGTAGAGGGGGGGATTGTTATCTGATTGACTATCCTTACTTATTAATCCAATAATCAGCAGGTGTTAATCCCCACTTCTCAAAGATCCCTTTAATCTCGCCGCTGCTTAAAGCCTGAGCGTAATATTCGTTAAACAAGGTAATGAATTCGGGATCTCCTTTAGCTATACCAATCCCGTTCGCTACCGCTGCCTTATCCGGAGAATACTCGGCAACCAATTCAAGATTCAGATTCGGGTTTTGGCTGATCGCATAACTCGATACAGAGGAATCGATCAGGGCGGCCGCCAAACGTCCGCTCTCTACATCCGCCATGACATCCTGAATCGTAGGATAGACACTCACCTGAACCTTGGAACCGTCTGCTCCCTTGATACTATTGAGCGTCTCAATCCATGTCGTGCCTTCATACGTCCCTGCCGCCTTACCGGCTAAATCTTCCAGTGATTTGATATTTTGCGGATTTCCTTTCTTCACAACCAGAGCTTCTGGATTGTAGAACAGGATGTCCGTAAAGTCGATTTGTTCTTGGCGTTCAGCCGTTTTGTACATCGCATCGCCCACGATTTGAATCCGGCCGCTTTGAATGGATGGGATAATGCTGCCGAATGGCATTGCAGTGGAGCTAATCTCCGCATCGACGTTCATATAAGTCAAGAAGCCGCGAATAATATCCGGAACAATCCCTTCCGCTTTCCCATCCGCCGTTACTGTAGACCAAGGTGCGTCATTGGAAGTTCCGATTTCGATTTTTTTGTTCGCAATAACTTCTTGCAATAATTTCGAGGTGACAGTTGGAGACGGAGACGCTTCAGCGTTGGAACCAGGATTAGAGGAAGAGGGTGGAGCGGCGTTCGAAGCCGAAGGAGAGCTGGAAGGGCTGGAGTTACCATTACCGCACGCAGCAGCAAATACCGTACAAATTGTCAAGACAATAATCACCATGGATAGTTTACGCATATTATTCCGCCTCTCTGAGATGATCCGTACTTGTAATCTCTTTTGCCAATTCTTCCATACCCTTCTCGATATGGGCCTTGATCAATTCTCCGACAAGCTCGTATTCTTTCGCTTGAATAGCCTCAACAATTTGGGTATGTTCGTCCAATGAAGATTGAAGGTGATCTCTCGAAGATGCGTAAACATGCAGATACCGTAGCGCTCTCTGCCTGAGCTGATCCGTCAAGGAGCAGATATAGAGGTAACCTGAAGCGCGGTAAAGTACGTCGTGGAAAAGTTCATCTAACTGAAGAAATTGCACCGAGTCTCGTTTCTCTACAGCGACTTTTTTCGCTTCGAGCAGCCTTTTCAACTCCAGAATCTGGCCCAGCTCGCACTTTCTTGCGCCTACTTTGGCTAGCATCGACTCCAGAGAAATACGTGCGCTATAGATTTCTACCAGATCCTCCATACTAAGCGGCGTTACCTTCGCGCCCTTATTGGATATATACGTAACCAACCCCTCTAAGGAAAGCCTGAGCAATGCTTGACGAACAGGCAAACGACTGCATTCCAGATGCTTCGCGATCAAGGTTTGATCAACTGTATCCAGAGGTTTTAGTTTCCCCTGAATAATCTCATTTCGAATATAATGGTACGCCCGGTCATTCTTATCTTCACTCTTCACGTTAGATAATCTCCCTTCCCGTCAAGGTAACTAGCCCAGTCTTCTTTAGCCACCCACTCCTCATTTCAAAATGGAATCCAATTCGATGAAATTGTCACCATTTTTTCATTATTTGATACAGTATAGAGTCTAAAGTTGTCGATCGTCAAGGTTTTGTGTTAGATTTTGTCACATAATATTCATAAAAATCGAGATTTCGAGCATTAGCAGACCAACTAATGTAACATTTACTTACACATGTGATTCCGGAAAAGAAAGGGAAGATTGCACAAGACATGATCGAGAGTAAAATGAACACAAAAATTTTTCTGATCGGATGCTGCATCTCCTATCCGTTCTTCGTTCATTTCTCAAGCGGTTTGCGGTGTATTACGGGGGTTAATGGAACGAAAGCATGCTCGGGCCTCTCCATAATCCTAATATTGGTTTGAACGTTGTGCTCATCAAGGTATTCGATCTGGGATTCGTCGGATTGATCATCTCTTTGATTACCGTGCCCAATACTTGGAACGGCGCTACCCTCGTCTACTTAATCAAATACAATCAATCGTTCCTCTTTAAGGTAGGTAATATGCTGAAGCTTATTAATCCGCAACATATCTTTAATATTTCCGTTTTGATAAATAAGACTTATTTTTAGGAGGGATCTAGCGTTAAATAATTTCATCCTTAAAACCGCACTGAGTCTCACCCTTGTCTCCGGTGCCGCCATTCTACCGGGAACTTCTTTGGCGGCTTCAAGCGGCTTCACGCAGGCTATGCTTGGAGATCAGAGCCAAGTTTATCAAGTTAATGATACAGAGGTTCTGATTGAGACCCAAGACAAACTCGTTGAGACTGAAGACAAGCTCGAACTTATTGACGTCGTAAAGGGCAGCGTGGTCAAGGAACTGAGTGCAGGTCAAAAAATCCTCGATGTCCATGTACTGACGAATCCGAACAAAATCATTGTGCTGACGCAAACCGATGCGGGCAAAATTCAAAAACGCGTCTTCAATGACCAGGGTGCTCAAACCGGAAAATTCCAGTACCCAATCCGCTTTTCCAAAAACGCTGAGACCAAATTGACGGCTCCTTACGGCCATGTGAATGAACGCCTGATGGTGCGGCAGGGCAATCGGTTCACCCTCTATTCACCGGCGGGAAGACAGCCTCTGGTCACCTTGGATGCCCAAATCGACAAAGGCATTTATGAATAAGTCAGCATATCGGACTGGGATTTTGTGGAATGCCCATATCTTGCGATCAAGTACTACTACCAAGGGAATATGTCAGACTCTTATGAACTACGGATACTTAATTTGCACACAAAAAAACAACCGATATCGACCGTCTTCCGATCGACACCAACCTGCGAATGTTCGCCACCCCGACCCGGCGGATCAGCAAGCCTTCCATTCCTTATACAGCCTGGCCTCCGGCAAAGAAATTCTGAGTCATACGTCCACATTCAAGCAATTATACGGCCAAACTTCCGGTTGGAAAACACAAACTGCCGGCGGATACGTATGTGTTCAGGACTTGAGTACAGGTCTTTGGAATATATATGAGGAAAATGGCTCAACCGTTGCTACCGAACAGGCAGGACTTGAAAAAGCAAGTTGGAAGTTTCTTAGCTACAATGCCAGCAAACGCGTAAGCTACTTTCTGGTTATGGAAGAAGGAATCAAATTACCGATAATAAAGCCTATAACCGTCAAGTAACGCTTAGATATTCCAAAGACATGTCGTTGATTAAAATACATGTTAGCTTCTATATTTATCTTCAACATGAGATGTTCTAAAACTCCATTTTGAACAGAGGTTCACCCTTCAAGCAAGTATAACCTCATCCTACACTGCCACCTCTTAATACGCCAAACAGCCCGCAATATGTCGGCCTAAGCGCCTACAGCGGGCTGTTTACTTCTGCTTAAATACTTGCCGTCTTACACCATAATCTTGCAAATATCGTTCGTGAACTCCACCGGATCGCCGACCGGCAGCCCTTCGATGAGCAGCGCCTGGTTGTACAGCAGGTTCGTATAGAGGGCAAGCTTCTCCTTGTCCTGCTCTTGAGCATTTTTAAGGGACTGGAAGACGTCATGGTTGACGTTGATTTCCAGCACCTTGTCGGCCTGAACATCGGCGCCGTTCGGCATCGCCCGAAGTGTTTTTTCCATCTCGATGGTCAAATCGCCTTCCGAGGACAGGCAGACGGGGTGGGATTTCAGCCGCTTGGAAGCTTTGACGCTCTTGACCTTGCCTCCAAGCACATCCTTCATCGCTTCAAAGAGGTCTTTATTCTCGGTATCCGCGTTTTCCGCAGCTTTATCTTGCTCCTCCGTATCAATTCCAAGGTCGCCGCTGGAGACGGATTTGAATTCCTTGTCCTTGTAGCTTATCAGCATCTTGATGGCGAACTCGTCGATATCGTCGGTGAAGTACAGAATTTCGTAGCCTTTATCGGCAACCAATTCGGTCTGCGGCAGCTTCTCGATCCGTTCGATGGACTCGCCGGAAGCGTAGTAGATGTATTTTTGCTCCTCGGGCATTCTGGATACGTACTCGTCCAGGCTGACCAGCTTCTTCTCCTTGGAGGAGTGGAACAGCAGCAGGTCCTGAAGCGTATCCTTGTTCATGCCGTAATCGTTGTATACCCCGAATTTGATCTGTCTGCCGAAGGCGCCATAGAACTTCTCGTACTTCTCTCTCTCGTCCTTGAGCAGGCTTTGCAGCGCGCTCTTAATCTTGTTCTTGATGTTCTTCGCGATCAGGCTG
Source organism: Paenibacillus zanthoxyli JH29 (assembly GCF_000520715.1). Taxonomy (GTDB): domain Bacteria; phylum Bacillota; class Bacilli; order Paenibacillales; family Paenibacillaceae; genus Paenibacillus_AQ; species Paenibacillus_AQ zanthoxyli. The sequence goes on along the minus strand of NZ_ASSD01000167.1, from coordinate 14,076 downwards.
AGCTGGCGGTCATGCTGAAGCAGCTCGCGGGAGATGTTCAGCGACAGGTCCTCGGAATCGACCATCCCTTTGACGAAGCTGAAGTAGTCGGGCAGCAGGTCGCCGCATTTGTTCATAATGAGGACGCCGTTCGAATACAGCTCCAGACCTTTTTCATACTCCTTGGTGTAGTAGTCAAAAGGCGTATTCTCCGGAATGAACAGGATCGCATTGTACACAACCGCGCCGTCGGCGCTGATATGGATATGCTTCAGCGGCTTATCGAAGCCGTAGCGCTTCTCCTGGTAGAAGTTCTCGTAATCCTCGTCTTTCAGCTCGCTCTTATTCTTGCGCCAGATCGGGACCATGCTATTGACGGTCTGCTCTTCAGTCGTTTCCTCGTATTCGTTCTCGCTGCCTTCCTTCAATTTGCTGCTGGTAATGTCCATCTTGATCGGGTAGCGGATAAAATCGGAGTACTTCTTAATAATCGACTTCAGGCGGTACTCTTCCAGGTACTCATCGTAATTGTCTTCCTCGGTGTTCTCCTTGATCTTCAGGATGATGTCGGTGCCGACCGAATCCTTCCCGGTGGGCTCAATCGTATAGCCGTCCGCGCCTTCGGACTCCCACTTGAATGCCGTATCGCTGCCGAGCGGGCGGCTGATTACCGTAACGGTGTCGGCTACCATGAAAGCGGAATAGAATCCGACCCCGAACTGGCCGATAATGTTATGGCCGTCCTTCGCTTCGTTCTCCTTCTTAAAGGCGAGCGAGCCGCTCTTGGCAATGACCCCGAGGTTGTTCTCCAGCTCTTCCTGGGTCATACCGATTCCCGTGTCGGAGATCGTCAGCGTACGGTTCGTTTTGTCTGCGGTTATCTTAATGAAGTAATCCTCTTTGTTAAACGTGAGCGACTCATCGGTCAGCGCCTTGTAATAAATTTTGTCGATGGCATCACTGGAATTGGAAATGAGCTCACGGAGGAAAATCTCGCGCTGCGTATAGATCGAGTTGATCATCATTTCCAACAATCTTTTCGATTCGGCTTGAAACTGTTTCTTGGCCATGGAATACTCCCCTTCCTTAATCGTCCTGCGAAAAAACATGTCCGCATCTTTTTCGCACAGATTAGCACTCGAATCACTCGAGTGCTAATCCCTATTTTTATATACCACATCTATACAATCAGGTCAATATGCTACAGTTGAATACAAAATTACTCCCGGGTATAGTTGACAATAATTTGGTAGAATGTTACCTTATACTTATAATTTACGTTCTTTATAAAGAACATGACATTGCGATTGAATTTCTTTGCTCAACAATTATATTTTTACATTTATTTAGTCCTGTTCTTTAGAAAGAACGTTAGATTACAAGACAAACCACCTGAGATTTCCGGCTAAGGAGATGATTATTGGTGAAAAAAGCAGAGATTTTATCCATAGACACCGTTCTAGTTCAATGTGAAGGCAATATTGTAAGCGATATGGACGGCGAGAAGGTTATGCTCAGCATACAGCAGGGGAAGTATTTCAATTTGGGCCAGGTCGGTGGAGATATTTGGAGCATCATCAGCACTCCAAGGTCCGTGAAGGAGATCATCGGATCCCTTCAGCAAATCTACGAAATTGACGCTGACATTTGCGAACAGGACGTCATTCCTTTTTTACAGAGCCTGTTGAAAGAAGATTTGATTCGAGTAGCTGATGCCGGATGAAGATGGCAAGCAAGTTCCGGCTGTTGTTCACCCTAGACAAGACTACCCTGGTTTTTTATTTGGAAGCTTTTTTACTATTGGGATGGGCCCGAACGCGCCTCTTCTACAAGTTCTCCAAAGTAGTGCCTTCGCTCGGTGAAAGAGGACAAGAGACGGATCAAGACTACGATGCAAGCCATACTTCCGCCATGAGACATATTGCCAGCTCCATAAATATAATCAGCAAGTATACGCCGTGGGACAGCAAATGTCTGGTAAGAGCCATAGCCGGGATGAAAATGCTGGAGCGAAGGGGCATCGGCAGCACCCTTTATTTAGGAACGGCCAAGGACGATAGCGGCAATCTGATCGCTCACGCCTGGCTTCGCAGCGGCCCTTATTATATTTCCGGCGCAGAAGAGATGCATCAATTTACTGTTGTCGATAAGTTTGCCAAAACGTCTAATAAATAAATCGAAATCGATATGTTATTATCCGTTTCAAGTATTGGAGGTCCGCCATGATCGGCAAAAAGATACAACAGCTTCGCAAGAATAAAAATTACTCCCTTACTGAATTATCCGAGAGAGCGGGAGTAGCCAAATCCTATTTGAGTTCAATCGAGCGCGGGATTCAGCGGAATCCCTCCATTCAGTTTCTGGAGAAGGTAGGCTTGGTCCTAGGCATAACCGTGGAAGAATTCCTGCAGTCCGATAAGCAGAAGGAAGACGCCGAACCGGCCGATATGGAATGGAGCGAGCTCGTCAAGGAAGCGATGAACTCCGGTATCAGCAAGCGAGAGTTTCGCGATTTCCTGGAATTCAGCAAATGGAAGCTGGAACGGCGCTAGTCTGATGAATAAGAAAAGCCATCTCTTCAGCATTTTGCCTCCGAGACAGCTCAATCGATCACTTTAATGGTTCCAGTTCACTCTCTGCATAGCCTCTGGGATTAGCGGACTGCCAACGCCACGTATCCTCGCACATTTCTTCGATTCCCCGGACGGCCTTCCAGCCCAGTTCTTCATTCGCCTTGAACGTATCGGCGTAGCAGACGGCGATATCGCCCGCTCTTCGTTCCGCGATCTGGTAAGGAATCGCTTGGCCCGACACCTTCTCGAACGCCTTCACGATCTCCAGTACACTCAGCCCCCGGCCCGTCCCAAGATTATACACGTCCACGCCTGTACGGCCCATTATCCTCTCCAGCGCCTTCAGATGGCCCTGCGCCAAATCCACGACATGAATATAATCTCTTACGCCTGTTCCGTCAGCCGTCGGGTAGTCATTGCCGAATACGCTGAGCTTGGCCAGCTTGCCGACAGCTACCTGGGAGATATAAGGCAGCAGATTATTCGGAATGCCGTTCGGGTCTTCGCCGATCCGCCCGCTCTTATGCGCCCCGATCGGGTTAAAGTAGCGCAGGATCGAAATGCCCCAGCGGGAATCGGATACGGCGATATCACGTAAAATATGTTCAATCATTTCCTTGGTTCGTCCGTACGGGTTGGTAGCACCGATGGGGAAATCCTCCGTAATCGGCACGGACTCCGGAGCGCCGTAGACGGTGGCCGAAGAGCTGAACACGAGGCGGAATACGCCATGCTTCTGCATGGTCTCGCATAGGCTCAAGGTGCTCATAATGTTGGTGTGGTAATATTTCAGCGGAATTTGCACCGATTCACCCACAGCCTTAAGCCCCGCAAAATGAATGACGGCTTCGATAGCGTGTCTGGCGAACACATCGTCCAGCGCCTCCCCGTCGAGCAGATCCAGCTCATAGAAGGCAAAGGGCTTGCCCGTAATTTCGCCGATCCGCTTGATCGCCTCGGGATGGCTGTTGGCAAAATTATCGACAATTACAACTTCATATCCCGCTTCCAGCAGTTCCACCGCGGTATGGCTGCCAATGTAACCGGCGCCTCCGGTGATAAGAATAGCCATCCTAATCAACCTCCGTCTTTTTTAATGGGCCGAACCTTACCGTGACCTTTCCAAGCAATGTCTTGGCGATTCCTTGCAGGTAGGCGAACTCGTCTCTGCGGTGAAAGAGCAGCACATAGATGAGATTGACAATGATGAACGCGACCGCGCCTTTAATGATGAGAAGCGGAAAGCTGTTCGCATGGACTAGACCGCTCGCTGAATATGCTGCAAAAAAAGCGCCCACCCCTATTATAGTGAAGTATGCATAAAGTCGGTAGTGCTCCGATATGGGTCGATGGAATACCTTTTTATACACTAAATAGGGTGTTGTCCAAAAAGGCATGGCTAAGGCGCCGACCATTGAACCGACGAAAACTCCTGCAATCCCGATCTGTCGCACTAAAAGAATGGAAATGCCCAAGCCGACAGCCGCCTGAGCCAGCGGAACAAACCGGTCTTCTTGAAAAATACCGGCTGTAGTCTTCACGGTCGTAATCGGATTGCGCATCCCGCGCTCGAAGAACAGAAGCAGCAGAATGGCAAGAACCCCGCTGCTCATCAGGAATTTCTCTCCGATCCACAGCGTGATGAACGGCGCGAGCACGATATATAACAGTATCGCTAGCAGCGAGTACAGCCAAAAGCTGAGCAGCAGCATGACTTTATATACGCTGTATACTTTTTCCGTACTTTCACTCGACACGAGATTGCCAACGCTGTGATACAGATTAATGAACACCTGATTGATGAACGTTCGGGCGATATCGATCAGCATTTTATAGTTGGAATACAAGCCGACGGCCTTGAGGCTGACAAAGGTGGAGATCAGGATGCTTTCCGTTTCGAGCACCAGGTAGCTGCCGATGTTCTGGATGATAATCGCTTTTACATTTTTGACGATTCCGTTTCGGGTTCCGGCATCGAGCCTGCCTATCACTTTTTGCTTCAAATAAGGATATTTCCGGTTCGCGACGACCGTTAAGAGGATAGAGGTCGTTATCGTCAGCACGCTGTCTACAATAAGGAAAAGAATATAGTTCGACGTGTAATACAGGATGCCGATCTTCAGGCAGGTGGAGATAATGGAAGTCACCGAGAAGGCCACGGTTACGATATAGTTCTTCTGATTGACGCTCAGGAATGAATTCTTATAGGAGAAAAGATAGGGCGTTAGCGTATTGAGCAGAAAGATCAGGTAAATTAAATGCAGATGCTCCACGCTATGATCCTTGACGATCACGTTCAGAAAAGGCATGACCGACAGTCCGAGCAATGTCACTACAAGCGCGATGACAAGATAGGCTCTGCGGTACAGCCGCATTAACCGGCCGATCTTCTCATAATCATTCTCCGCCACCGGCTTATACAGACTGTACATAATACTCGTCCCGATTCCCGCCTCGGCGAGCGTCAGCATCGAGAGAATGTTCGTGAACAGACCGTTTACGCCCAAATACTCGATGCCCAGCCGGTTAATGAAGACGGTTCTGGAGACAAAGCTAAGCAGGGTGATCACCAGTTGATTGCCGATGCCCGCCGTTATATTAATGATGGAGTTTTTTACTCTCATGTATATCCCCTGCCTATTGATCCTTCGAGTTGGCCAATCGGATGCAAAAGCCTTGCGTGAACGGCAAGATATTGAACAGGACGGAGTAAACGCCGATGTCCTTCGTATCCCCCTGAGAAAAATCAACGGCGCCGTTCCTTCTCGTTGCCTTCATTAAATAGAGAATCGCTGAATCAGCGGCGGCCGCACATTCCCGTGATATTTCTTCGATCTGTGCCGCGTTCAGCATAAACCAGGCCAGCATCGCTGTCGCCGAGGAATCGGCTCTGGATTCAGGTCTCGTTACCGTCCAGTTCCACTGCCCCTGATCTCCCTGCACCGTAAGGACCGTGCGGGCAAACCGTACGACGGCTTCCTCCAGCGGCTTCTTGTATTCATGGCTGTCCGGAAGCTCCCGCCAAGCATCAATGAGGCCGATCGCGTACCATCCGAGCCCTCTGCCCCAGCCGTACAGGCCAAGCGGATACTTCGTCCCGGTGCTGTACGCATGGCACGGAATTGACGTTCCCTGCAGCATTCCGAACCGCTCATACTCCAGAATTTGTCTCACGGCCAGCTCGATACATTCCGGCTTTCCGTATCGCAATCCGTACACTACCAGGAAGGGGCAAATAAAGCCGATCGTATCGACATAACGATAATCCTTCATTGATTTGCGGTACTGCACCGTTCCGTCTTCGCCGATATGCTCCTGAATCAGCTTCCACATCTGATCCATCGCAGCTTTATGCGCCTCTGGCCGCCCTTCGGAATGCTTCATCACCCCGTAAGCCAAGATGGCGCCATCCACCTGCTGCGGCGGGTGATTCCACCGGCCGTCGCTTCCAAATTTGGAAGAGATCAGGGCATTCACCGCCGCTTCCGCCTTCGGATCGCTGTTATGGCTTAAATAGCTGTGAAAGCCGAGCAGCAGGGAAGCCTCCTGCCAATACTGAATGGCCGGTCTCGTATAGTTGCCTCTCAGCATATCCAGCACAATTAACCGGGTATTGTCGGTAAGCTTAATTTTAGGCGTTCTTGTCAGCCATTTCGCACCGGTTTCCGTAACGGCCTTCGCCCAGACATGCCTGTCACTGTATCTGCCGATGTGTATCCTCCCGAACCAGTCTCCAAAGATAGGCGCCGCATCAATTAGCGCTATGATCAATACGATTGCGATAACTATGAGGCCAAACGTTAGACCAAATATAGCTCCCACCCCTTAATCTAGCTTATCCACTGGTACAATTTATGGACTTCGTCCTCTGTTCCCATCTCTTCATGCTCCAGATTGCCGATGAACCGCTCCCTCAATTCTTCATCATCGATCAGCTTCTTGACGCCGGAGTATACGGAATGGGCGTCTCTGCCCACGATGAGCCCGTTATATCCATCCTTCAATTGATCGTAGATGACTTCAAAATCAGTCGAGACAATCGGCTTGTGCAGGATCTTGGCTTCCGTTATCGTCAGGCAGCGGCCCTCGAACAAGGAGGTCTGCACATAGATATCACACTGCTTGATGTAAGGATACGGATTCTCCCTAAGTCCCGTGAGGATTAGAATATCCTGCAGCCCCTTTTCCCGGATCAGCCGCTCCAGGCTCCCTCTTTCCTCTCCCTCGCCAACGATGTACCAACGGATGTCATATCCTTCGCGGACTAGCAAATCGCAGGCTTCCACGGCCAGGTTGAAGCCTTTTTGATAGTTCAGCCTGCCGACAGAGACAATCGTTGTTTGTTCCCGCTTCTGAATAGGGCTTTCATCGGAAGACATTTCGGTAATGGCGGAGGGAGACACGATATTATGCATCAGCGCGATTTTCTCCTTATAGGCGGGAAACCGGTCTTTCAAAATTTGCACGCATTCTTCAGATACGGTTGCAATGCAGTCCAATTGGCTGAAATACTTGTCATCCAGGTCCGGGTTCATGCCCAGCTTATCGTAGTCATTATGAATGAACCCGATCTTCTTACGAGCCTTCACCACTTTATCCACCACATAGCGAATAGGCGAATTCTCCATATATCCAATGGCGGCATCGTATTCAGCGGATAGCTGCGGCAGCGACTGCGAGCTGTATTTCCACAGCAGCTGTTCGCGTCTGGCCGGATGGCTCTCCTTTTTAAACAGAAATCCCGCTCTGATCCGCGCTATAGCCAGACCCGGCTTGCCTTCTGCAAGACAGTTCTTCAGCGCCTTTTTGATGGACATATCAAAATATTTGTACCTGGGTGGAGCATCCAGAAGGCGGACTTGATCCGGGATCTTATTCATAAAGAGGCCCTCGTGCTTGAACAGCAGCAGATCCACATCGCAGCGGGAATAATCGATGGATTGGAGCAATGAAATGAGCGACTTCTCCGCGCCTCCGCAGACGAGACTATTCATGACGAACAGCAGCTTCTTTTTCCCGGTCATAGCACTCACCCTTCTATGCGAGTAAATTGTAGAACTTATAAATTTCATCCTCGGTCCCAAGCTCAAGCTGCCCCAGATTATCCGACAGCCGGGCTCGCAGGCCCCGATCCGCGATGAGCTGCTCGATTCCAGCCGCGATGGCGGACGGATTCATGTCCACGATCAGCCCGTCGAAGCCGTGGCGGATTTGGTCTCTGGCGGTGCTGAAGTTGGTGACCACGATCGGTTTCTTTAATATTTTCGCCTCATCGATCGCGATGGATTTGCCCTCGAACCGGGAGGTCTGGACGTACAGATCGGCCCTTTGGATATAGGGATACGGGTTGGAGCGGAGTCCCAGCAGCCTGAAATGATCCTGAAGCCCGTAATGGCGGATCATTTGGGTCAGCTTTTGCCGTTCCTCTCCTTCGCCAATAATGCTCCAGCGGACGTTGTAACCTTTATCGACTAGTTCTTTGCAGGCTTCAATAGCCAGCTCGAAGGCTTTTTGCGGGTGCAGCCGGCCGATAGATAGAATGTTAATTCCATCCTCATTGCTGCTGAAATCATCGGGCGGATTCTGCATGGCGAGCTGCTTGATCAGCACCGGGGATACAATATTATGAATCACATTGACCTTGTGGTCCTGCTCTGGAAATCTTTTGACCAATATGTTGCCGCATTCTTCCGATACCGTAACCAAATGCTGCAGCTGCTCGAAATAACGTTCGTCAAAGGCGGGGTCCATCCCCAGCTTATCGTAGTCGATATGAATCCAGCCGATTTTGCTCTTGGCCTTGGCCTTCTCGACACAGAAATAGATCGAAGTCTTCTCAAGGAAGCCGATCGCCGTATCATACTTCTTGGGGAGAATCTGGAAAAAACGCGACAGGTGCTTCCAGCTGTACTGCTCTTTCACGGAGTCATTGCCTGCGCCCCGGTTCTTCAGGCTAAACATGAGGCGGTGATACACCAGTGTAAAATGTCCGGCCAACAGCAGCTTCAGCACAGCCTTGGGAAGAGGCAGGACGAAGCGTTTGTAATGCTTGGGGACGGGCAGCACATTCACTTCCGGCGGAATAAACTCCATGAACAGTCCTTCATGATTCAACAAGAAAAGGTCAACCTCATACGCGTTATAGTCGATTTGGCTCAGTAAATTAATCAGACTTCGTTCACCGCCGCCGGAAGTCAGACTCGGTATAACAAATAGGAGTTTTTTTTTCATGTTCACCTCTAGGCAAGCTCTTTCAAGTAGTCGACCGCTTTATAGGACATTTGCTGAATCCGGGGTACGGATTGCCTCAGCGCCGCCTTGATCTCTTCTTCTTCTACCAGCATTTCACTAAATTTAGCAATCAGATTCCTGCCGCTGGAAATCTCCTTAATACCGAGCACCAGCTTCTCCTCGCCGAATAGATCTTTCGCGATCCCCTTGGACTTGACGCTGTACCCAAGCACCATGGTCGGAACAAAATTGGAGTATGCCGCAATGGTCGCATGGGTCCGGGCCCCGATAAAGAATCTCATCCGCGCAATATAGCCTTTATATTGAACCGCCGTGAGATGATCGGGAAGCAGGATGACTCTGCCGGTGTTTTCGAATTCCTCATGGAATAATCGTAAAAGCTCATAGTCGTTGTTGCCGTCCACCATCACATGCGGGGTCAGGGCAATCGTCATGTCCGTCGTCTTCAGAATATGCGACAGCAATTCGCGCACCGCCGAGCCCGCCTGCTTGTTGCGGCTGCTGACGAGCGGGCTAAAGTTAACGCCTATCGTATTCCTTAGCTGCCAGCCGTCAGGAAGCGGAAGCTCCTCTTTCTCCATCGTAAAAGCCGGATCGGCGCACAGCCGGACATTTCGGAGACCCTGATCCCGCAGCATATTATACGTCAGGCTTTCACGGGCCAGAATCAAATCGAACAGTTTTAGATCCTCAAGCTTCCTGTCCGTCATGTCTTCTTCCCCAATCGAGCAGCCCCACAGCACCAGCTTCTTGCCCTGCCGCTTGACTCTGCGGTCGATCTCATACCAGCCCGGCTGCTCGCCGTAGCAGTAATTATCTCCCCCGATGGACAAGCACACATCGACATCCTTGATCCGGCTGATCGTGTTCTGTTCAATGATCCCGGTGGCATAGGACTCATCCCCCAGCAGCTTGAACCGGACCGCAGACATCATCCACTGCAGGGAAGGCCTCACGATCTCCGATTTGGAGCCGTCATAAATTCCGTCCAGACTCGGAATGGCTCGGTCGGTATGCGGCTGCTCGGATGCCAGAAATACCCTTGCTCCGCTGATGTTCTCCTTGATCATTTGAGCGGAGGAGCGGACAATCGCCTCGCAGCCCCGATTTAAGCTGCCGCCATGCGCAAACATCATAATTTTCATGACTAATCACTCCTAATATTAGGCGTTTCTCAGCCTGCTGTAAGCGGCTATGCCTACGAGGCCCAGTGTCAATCTGGTGCGGATCATCATTATGGTCGCTTTCTCGAACCTGCCCAACTGTCCGAATTCCGACTCACAATACACGGGCAGCGCCGCCCTTACATGAGGGTTGTTGATTAATTGGCTTATGTAGCGATACCTTTGCCGGAACTTCACCGTCTTGGAAGGCTTCAAATAAATATAGATGCAGGCCATGGCCGTCTTGATAAAGCGGATGGCTTTCAAACGCTTAATAAGAGGCTCGGACAGGAGCTCTCTAAAGATTTCCGGCGGTTCCGTCTGATAGATCCGGAGTGCCTGGCCGAAGTAGTCCTTTTCCAGTATATTCCTCGTGGCGCTCCCCTGCACCTCTCTGTAGTGGTAACCCGTGTAATCGATATATCTCATAGAAGCGGCCCGGGCAAAAAAATGTATATTGAACAGCGCGTCCTCGCCCAAGGCTACCTTTTCCGGAAACTTAATAGAATGCTCCAAAATGACGCTCCGCTTGTATATTTTGTTGACAGACGTATTGAGATCATCGCACTGCAAAAAAAGGGGCAGGATTTCCGTCCGAATGAACTCCCTGTCCAGCAGCCTTCCTTGATCAAAAGGATAGCGGGTGACGACCGGCCGCCCGTCGATCTCGCTCTCCAGATTCGAGACCGCGGCATCGCAGCCCTCAAGCGCCGCCAGGCCGTACAGCGTGCTGTACATATCGCTTTCGATGTAATCATCAGCATCTACGAAGCCGACATATTCTCCTGTGGCGATCGCCAGACCCCGGTTTCGCGCCATGCTCACCCCCTGGTTCTCCTGGTTAATCAGCCGGATACGGGGGTCATCCTTCATCGCGGCTTCGATGATCGCCCGGCTGCCATCCACAGAGCCGTCGTTGACAAAGATGAACTCGCAATCCGTAAGCGTCTGGGCTTGAAGGGACCGGATGCACTCGGCAAGATAAGGCTCCGCGTTAAATACCGGAATAATAACGCTGACATTATACCGCACTAAGAACACCCTCCTTCGCATCACTCTCGTCTATACAGCGGTACAGCTTCTCCAGCTCACTGCTATTGCCATAATCGGCTTTCCGGCAGTGATCCGCCAGCTTCTCACGCACATCGGGGCGGAGGTAAAGCTCCTCTATGCCGTCCGCGATTCCCTCCACCGACAAGGCGGTGATCCTGCCGTCAATTCCGTCCGTCACCTGACTGCGTGACGTTGTGTAATCGGTAATCAGCACCGGCTTCCCGAGAATCTTCGCTTCCGTAACCGTAACCGCCTTCCCCTCATAGCGCGAGGGCTGAACGTACAGATCTCCGCAGTGGATATACGGATAAGGATTGATCTGCTTGCCCAGGAGAATAAATTGGTCCTCAAGGCCGGACTCAGCGATTAGTTCCCGGACCAAATCCTCGTCTCCGCCGTAACCGACCACATACCAGGCGATGTCGTCATATCCCCGGTCCTTCAGCAGCTTGAGCGCTCTGACCGCGTTGTCGATTCCTTTGGCATGGGACAGTCTTGCCACCGTAACCAGCTTGAAGCGCGGGTCCCGCCCCATATCGCCGGCGGATTCTTTTACGGCCATGGATCGGATAAATTCCGGTGAGGTCATATTCTCGATGACGATCACCTTACTTTCAAGACTCCCATATTTCGCTAAAAAAGACTCTTTGCACGCTTCAGATACCGCCACAATGCGGTCGAACTTGTCCCACGTCTTCAAATCCATATTCACATCTGTCTCAACCGTGGAATAATCCGTATGAATCCAGGCGATCTTCGTTCTTGCCGACACCTTGTCAGCGACAAAATCATGCGGCCACAAATAGCTGATGGCAGCGTCATATTCCGGATCCAGACGGGGAAGAAACGGAAGGGTGTATTTCCACATCAACTGCATTTGGAAGTACCCTAATTCCTTAAGCCCTTTCCTCTTGCCCACCGCTGAAGCATGCAGTCTGGATAAGAGCCGTCCCAGTCCGATCATGAAATGTCCGCTGCGGAAGACTTCATATATAGACTTGCGGAACGTCGCATAGGGCGGCTGCTCGGGAAGAAGCCTCGCTGCGGACGGCAGCAGTTCCATAAATTCTCCAGTGTGGCGGTACAGCATGAGGTCAACGGCATAGGATTGGTAGTCAAAATGGTTAAGCATGCCAGCCAGACTCCGCTCTACTCCGCCAACCTCCATATCATATGAGGCGATCAGCAGCTTTTTCATTTCTGCACACCTACCGTTTTTCTCCAGGCCCACAAAAAGGGACGCAGAGGGAAATATAGAAAATGCAAATTTTTCGGCAGAGGCATCGTTTCCGCATCCTCCGGATAGGGAAAAAGAAAGCTCAGGATAAACTTAAACTTCTGAATCGGCGCAAGCAGGGCAAATTGATGCCGCTTATGATAAGCGGCAACGTCCTCCGGAACGGGGATGGAATGCAGATTGATCATCCGTTCCAAGTAGAACATCGCCTGCTGCGCCATTGCCCGCGACTTCGGAGCAGACTCCATGCTGCGAAGCCCGGCGGCGATCTCGGCGTCCAGCAGTCCGCCGGCCAGCGTCAACGCTTGCCCGCCTACATGGTAGTAATGATATTTACGGAGCAGAGCGGTCAATTTCCCGGCATCCGGCTGTTGAAGCAATAGCTGTTTAATATCCAGCAGCCACCGCAGCCTCGACCATCCATGCCGCGCCCCGTGGGAGACGAGAAACAGGAACAGGTCCTCCTGCCCCAAATAAGCGATCGGCTGCCGGGTCAGATCGCTAATCCGCCTGCGGCTCCACAGTTCTTCAAAGTCAGGCTCACTGGAAGGAGCGGGATTGAGTCTCCAGTGAAGCTCCACTTTAATCCCCTTGTTCGGATGGGTAAAGGTCGTATGGTGATGCCTCCACTTCCAATCATTCAGAACGGTATGGATATAATCGTCTTTCACATAACCGAGACCGGCCAGTAAGGACTCCGCCGCGTCCAGTTCGGTAAGCGGGATCAGCAGATCCAGGTCACAGGAGGTTCGCAGAGATATATCGCCATAGAGATCCTTGGCAATGACCGGACCTTTCAGAAAGAGCGCTCGGATATTCTTTCGGTCCAGCTCTCCTCCAATAAACTCCATTTCACCGCTCAAATGAAGCATCTGAAACGTATTTCGGCTGTAGAAATTATAAAGACAGCTGATTACTCCGGCCGGCACCGCGTCCTCCCTCAGATTTTTCAGCTTGGGATAAAGATTAGGGTATACGCGGTGATGCACAGCCAGCTCAATAAACGCTTCCCAGTCCATCCCACGGAACAGCTCCGGACGGCGGACAGGCAAATCCTCCACCTTCTCCGCGCCAAGAAGCGCCAGAAGAAGCTGCATTTCGGTTGATAGGACTTCCGTCTTCAGAGCAAATGGATTTCTCATGGGATATCTCCTTACCTCCGAGAACATAGCGAAACCTCCGAGAACATAGCGAACAAGAAAGTCAGATTCGTTCTATTTAACGAACACAAACAAAGCGTAACATTCTTGGCAGAAAGTTGTCAATTGTCAGATCGCAAAAACAATAAATTGATTCCGAAACAGCAGGGATATGCTATATTGAAACAAAGAAAGGGGGGATTTTGCCTGAAAAATATCGTCGTATTCGGCGCAGGGGGACATGCCAAAGCGGTCATCGACGCCATTGAACGGGAAGGACGATACCGGATCTCCGGGCTGCTCGACAGCTACAAAGCTGTTGGCTCTGAGGTTTACGGGTATCGGGTTCTTGGAAACGAACACTATATCGCCGATCATCGGGAGAATATTCACGGAGGCATCGTCGCCATCGGGGATAATTGGACCCGGGCTCTTATCGCCGCCCGCATCGCCTCCCTCTACCCGGGCTTCGTCTTCGTGACGGCTGTCCATCCGGGCGCCTGGATTGCCAGGGGAGCGGAGCTCGGCCAAGGCACCGTCTTGATGGCGGGGGCCATCGTTAACAGCGATACCGTAATCGGCGAACACTGTGTGCTGTATCCGAAGGCTTCGGTCGATCATGATAGCCGGATCGGGGATTATGTCACATTGGCTCCGGGCGCGACGACAGGCGGGAATGT
>NZ_ASSD01000166.1 GCF_000520715.1 Paenibacillus zanthoxyli JH29 | reverse complement strand
ACAAAACAAGATCAAGGTTGTCTGAAGGGGCACTAGTACACAAAAAAGCCAACGCTTACAGGTTAAACTTTCCAAGACCTATGGTACACTTTATGGACAGAGAATCGTTCATAAAGGATGAACCCTATGTTAAGAGGACCTAAGAAAAACGAGATATTCGTTAGCGATAAGCAACGTGAAGTGCTGGAACAACTCATTCGGCGTCGGAGCACCCCGCAGTCTCTGGCAAAGCGGACACGACTGGTGCTGGAATCCGTCAAAGGGGTCAGCAATATGGCGCTCAGCCGGCTCTTGCCGCTGGATCGTCCCCAGGTTGTGCTTTGGCGTGGCCGTTGGATTCAACAGTACCCGGAGCTTTGCCGGATCGAGCAGGAGCACCCCGAAGAGTTGGAAGCCGCCATCGTGCAGACACTTCGCGACGAGCCTCGTCCGGGAACGCAGCCGACCTTCACCGAGCAGCAAGTGCTGCAGATCGTAGCAATCGCGTACGAAAACCCGGAAGCAATCGGGCGGCCCATCAGTCATTGGACGCCGCGCGAGGTGCGGGACGAAGCCATCAAGCGCGGGATTGTTTCCTCCATCTCGGTTTCACAGGCCGCTCGTTTTTTAAATTTTTAAAACGAGGCGGATTTGCGCCCGCATCGCTACAAAGGTTGGTTGAATGCCAAACCGCAGGATCCGGTCGCCTTTGCCGAGAAAACTCGGGAAATCAGCCGAGTGTACCGATCGGCTCCGCTGCTGCATTCGCTCGGCGTTCACGTCGTTTCGCTGGATGAAATGACGGGCATTCAGGCGTTAGAGCGGCTTCATCCGACTTTGCCGATGAGACCGGGGCTTGTCGAACGGCGAGAGTTCGAATACATTCGTCATTGCACGCTGAGCCTGATTGCTGGTCTCTGGAAAGTGGCGATCGGGAAAATCGTCTCTTCGACTATGGCCCCAACTCGAAATGAAACCGATTTTGCAGCACAGTCGAGCATCTGATCGAAACCGACCCGCAAGCCGAATGGGTATTCATCGTCGATGGACTGAATACCCACCAGTCGGAGAGTCTGGTTCGGCTAGTCGCACGTCACTGCAGGTTGGATGACTCACTGGGTCAGAAAGGCAAATCGGGTGTGCTGGCGACTCAATCCAGCCGAGCCGCATTTCTGGCCGACTCGTCTCACCGGATTCGATTTATCTTTACACCCAAGCTTGCTCTTGGCTGAATCAGATTGAGATTTGGTTCAGCATTCTGGTCCGCCGCCTGATCAAGCGCAGCAGTTTCACAAGCACTTTGGAGCTGCAAAAGAAAGTCTTTCAGTTTATCGACTACTTCAACGCGACAATGGCCAAACCGTTCAAGTGGACTTATAAAGGTAAAGCTCTCTGCTTTTAATTGTTGGCCTATTGAGGTTTTATGCACTAGGACCAGTAGCGAGTCGACAGACGGGTTCCCCGGGTCACGGAAGCGGCCCAGGCGCATTCACAGAGAATTGCTTTTAGCATGCTGTTCCCGGACCTTGCCCGCTGCCGTTTTTTTTCACCCGCACTCCCATGGTTGCCAGGACTTACTCCGGACCAAGCCACGAGACTGTGGTCACTTTTAAACACACTGATATCGGTGCCAATCTTAGCCAGGATAATCGCGGCTGCATTCTCGTTCACACCCGGAACGGTGAGCAAAAGCTCAAAGGCCTCTTGCTTGTCGGCCAGATTTTGGCGGATCTGCTCCTCCACATCGGCGATAGCCTTTTCTACGTACAGCAAGTGTTCCCAAGAGAGGCGGATCATGCTCCGATGATGAGAGCGAAGACGGCTGTTGAGGGACTGAAGGAGTTTGGGAGATTTGTGCTTCAGCGCACCTTTCATCTGCGTTTCCAAAAAATCCATCGTGATCACTTCGCCGTCGACAATCTTCTGGAGGAGCATCCATCCCGAGACACCGAAAATGTCGGACATGTGTATGGTCAACTTGACATTGGCATCCTGAAGGAGCTTGTAAATTCGGTTCTTCTCGGCGGTCGCGTCATGAACCAGCTTCTTGCGGTAACCGGTAAGATCGCGCAGTTCGCGAATTTCCACGGGAGGAACAAAGCTGTTTTCAAGGAGTCCGCAGCGCAGCAGTTTGGCGATCCACTCGGCATCTTTCATGTCCGTTTTGCGCCCGGGCAAATTCTTGATGTGGTGGGCATTGGCCAGAAGCAGTTCCAGATCGAACGCTTCAAGCACATTCCAGATGGGTTTCCAGTACACGCCGGTACTTTCCATGGCGACATGGGTGCAGCCTAGCTCCGTCAGCCACTCGCCCAGTTCCAGCAACTCATCCGTCAGGGTGCCAAAGGTGCGAATTTTGGCACGGGGCCGCTGGTCAAGGGGACCGGAAAGAATACAGGCGACGACGGTTTCCTGGTGAATATCCAGTCCGGCACAGCATTCCAAAATGGCTTCCATCATGAGGATCGACCTCCTTCTGAAATCGGGGACCAGAAAGACAACCTGAGAAATGAAAATTTTTTATCTGGACTCGCCGTCCAATATTCTGTGCTTCAAAGGTTGTCCATACAGTTTTGTGTTCGGGGTCAAATCCACCACAAAAAACCTCGAACTGGTTCTGGTCTCTTCAAGTATGCTGGATGGATGGGTAAAAGAAAAAGGCCATGATGAATAATTTTTCATCATAGCCTGTGACCAGGCAAGGTCATGAACGTTTTGTAACAACATATATGGTTTAGCAGACCTGTTGATTAACCAAATTATGTAACTCCAAAAACCCCGTGAGGATTATATAAACGAACATATTGCTGAATCCTTATCGTCCATTCAACCGGTAGCCTGTTCAAAGTGAATAAACGTGAAAAACGGACAAAAGAAAGACACGCCATTCGGGGTACCATTGCATGTGTGGCGTCAAACAGCCATTTGAGCAAAACATAGACGATTAAAGCCGAAAAGAGTTGGCCATACACGGCATTTTGGGTGGTGCCAAATAAGGTAGGGATGTTCAAATGTTGCTTAATCCAGCGAAAGAAGACCTCGATTTGCCAACGAGCCTTGTACATCTGGGCGATTTGTTCTGCAGTCACTTGCATTAAGTCCGTTACCACTCGAATCTCTCGGCCTTCAAACTCCTGGAAGACCACGACCCGATGGCGTTTTTCAGATCGACATTGAGACGTCCCGAGTTGGCACGTGATATCGCGAAGTACCGAAGATTCGGGCTCTTTTTGACGACGTAACGCACGCGGCTTTTCAAGATGGACATTGTCTCGGAGCCGAATCACAAATGACTGTTCCTCTTCTTTGTAGCGATCTAGATGTTTGAGCTTTCCATACGCCCGGTCCATGACCATAATGTAGTCCATATGGGCCAGATTCTCGCTGATCGGCCCGTCATGCTTAGAGCCTACCGTTTCAATAACCTTCAGGGGTTGCAGGTTTTCAGCCTGCAAGGCAATATGCAGCTTAATTCCCGCTCGTTCACCGTGATACGGTGCCCAAGGCAAACGGGTTTTACGACGGTCATCGTTGTGGAATCAATGAGAAGCAGCTCTTTGGGAAACGCCAGTTTACGACGGGTTGCTCTGCTGCATTTACGAACAAGCAGATGCAATAAAGCCTTGAATACCGGAAAAGGCACGGCTGCAGCTTTACCCGAAAAACTCGAATAATGAACTTGCGGTAACCCGCTAGAAGCGGCATGATCGGCTCCAGACCTATAGCTGTCCCATTGCTCAAAAGCAGCCATACACCAATAGTAATAGATGATACACCGTAAACTTACGAGCATTGTCTTCGTACTTGGCAAGCCTAACCTCAGATTGAACTTCTTCTGAAGTCAGCATGGATTGAAGGATGGATAGGATCGTGGTAGACTTTTTCATGGAGTCGCCACCTTTCGGTTGTTTGTAGGGGTACAAACATTTTACCGAGTTGGCGACTCTTTTTCTACCATTTAGTGGTTAATCAACAGGCGTGATGGTTTAGATATGCTGTTAGATTAAAAAGTAGATACCGAGAACCGAGAATGCGATAGAATAAAATCATCCAAATTCGAGGTTCCTCACGATGAACAAAAAGTATGATAAGGAGTTCAAAATACAAAAGGTACAGCTGATTCAGGAAGAAGGCAAAACGGTGGCGCAGGTCGCCCGGTAGCTGGGGATCAGTGGCAATACCCTGTACCATTGGATGGCTGAGTACAAGAATGAACCTCTGGGGTCTGTCAAGTTTTTTGTGTAAACCCATTTCAAGTAATCCCCCCAAGGGGGGGTGGCGATTCTAGCGTAAGTGGTTACCGATGCGTTCTGAAAAGAATACGGAGAGCTGGAAGAGGATTTGTCCCCAGTTTTGCACACGACCGGTCCATTTACGAGTGACATCCATCGTCGCCAAATACAGCATTTTAAATAGTGCTTCATCGGTCGGAAAGATGCTTTTGCCTTTGGTCACTTTCCGAAGTTGCCGATGGTAACTCTCGATATGTTCGTGGTATAGATGAGTTTGCGGATCTCTGCCAGGTATTTGAAAAAGGTCGAGAGCTCTTCCCAGATGTTGCACCAAGACCGGACAATGAGCGGATACTTGACACCTCAGACCTCCTCGAAGCCGTCCAGTTCAAGCAGAGCCCCTTCCTCGTGGCCGCTTTGTAGATTGGCTTGAGGTCGGCGGTCACTTTCTTGAGGTCCTTGTACGATACACAACGGGTGGAATTACGAATTTGGTGAATGATGCACTTCTGGATTTCGGTCTTGGGATAGCTCGCGGCAATCGCCTCCGAAAAACTGTTCAGGTTGTCCACGCAGATGATGAGAATGTCTTGAACACCGCGATTACGCAGGTCATTCAGTACGCTGAGCCAAGACTTGCTCGTCTCATTCTCGCCGATCCACATACCCAGTACATCCTTGTTCCCATCCAGATCAATCCCGATGACCATGTAGGCGGCTTTGTTGACAATCGCCCCGTCCTGCTGGACCTTGAAGTGAATGGCATCCATATAAATGATGGCGTATACGCTCTGAATCGGCCGATTCTGCCACTCTTTGATGAGTGGCACGATCTTGTTGGTGACATTGGAAATGAGCGTGGGAGAGACTTCAATCCCATACAGGTTCTGCAGATAATCTTGAAATTTCACGAGTGCTGACGCCTTTGGCATAGAGAGCGATGATCTGATCTTCGATCCCGGTGACATTCTTCTGATGCTTCTGAACGACAACCGGTTCAAATTCGCCCAGTCGATCCCGGGGAATGGCGATCTCCTGTTCGCCATACTCGCTCACGACGGTTTTCTTGCTTCTGCTATTGCGGCTATTGGGCGTCATCTTGGCCTTGACTTCATGCTTCTCGTATCCTAAATGCGTATCCAGCTCGGCGAACAGCTCTTTCAAAGCGTTCTGTACGTCCTGTGCCGTTACCAGTTTGTTCTCCTTGATAAATGCCCGCAGTTGCTCTTTTGTCCAAAGTCCTATGTGCTCTCCCCAACCTTTCTGTTACTTCCATTTTACTGGGTTTAGGAGTTTACATAAACTATTTTACAGACTCAACCTCTGTCAAGATAGTAGACAAAAATTTATGCTGCTTGGGTGAAATAAAGCTGCTCCGTAGGGGTACAGTAATCAATAGATGAATGAATCCATTGAGTTGTACCCCCTTGTCTTTTGTTCAATTCGGCAGATTTTTAAACAGCAGCCAATTGCCCATTCGTTGGAATGTTTTTAACGGGTACATAGATTCCATTTTAAATTAATATTATTATTATTCCCTAAAAGAATCTCTTCTGCCCTTGAAGAGTTTAAATAGATTTGGTCCAACATTTCATTTATTAGAGGTGGTTCTAACAATGAAAATGATTTTATTTCTTGTATTAAATTTTGAATTAATTTCTTCTCTGGTTTTATTAAATATTTCAGCATCATATTTCTAAAAATTAAAGTTTTTTTCTCTAGATCTTTATATGAAGTATGGACCCTGCTTTCTTGGAGTAGATTATTCTTTATCAAAAATTCGATTCTTTGTACCATGCACTTTTTATGTTCCCAAAGCACATGAAAAGGCTTAAAATCACACCATAATTTCTCTTCCAAAAGAGTAAATAGATATTCAATTATCTTTTCGTAAATGTTTATCCCGAGTGTCAACTCACTTGCCCAAGTCAAACTCTGATCGTCACGAATTCGAGTATCCCTTGATAATAAATAGTCATTTAAAGAATCTACAACTTTGAGTAGATCGAAAGAGTACTGTGCGTAATTATTTGCTCTGAATAATAGGATTTTTTCATAGTTACTAACATTGTAAATCGCAGGTTTATCATACGCATCTTCAAATTCTTTGAAAGAACACTTTTTAAATTCATATTTCCCATCGAAATTATCAGCTACTTCAAAAGTTTCCAGAACCTTGTTGTATCCGTAAATAAGTATGTCATGGGCTAAATCTTTCTTTTTGTAAAAAGATGAAATAGAAAGATAGTTATGATTGACTTTCATATGAACATAATAGCCCAAATCTATTGATTCCGTTATAAATGAAATAATGTTTAATTTGTTCTTAAGCATCACTACATCTTTATTTATCAGTTGAACATCAATTAGTGGACAATAATAAGGAACCCAAGTTATCCAAGGTTGGAAAAAATCGATCTTTAAAATGCCGTTTCTTTCTCGATCTGGATGACTGGAAAGTTGAATAAAATTACTTAGCATCCATGGGATATAACTATCACTTGTTGCAGATACAATCGATAACACATCCGCATAATAAGGGAAACAAGTTATATCGGGATAATTTACCGGTAATAATTTATTTTGACTCAATTCAATTACCTGCTTTCTTTAGTTTATTCTCATGAGAAAACGAATTTTATTTGAGCTTGTTTCCCCACATTATTCTTTAACCTGCTATTTCCCACTTCTATCTTGCGAAATAAAGACTAATAGTCCGCCAGCATAAAATTCAGACTTGCGGCCGTCATGAATGTTCGGAATAGCTAACATTCTGAACAACGAAACAGAAGAGTGAATTTCATTATGGGATGACTAGCGTTCGAAGCATCTGCATTCATCCGCTTCCTCGTTTGCTCAAATATTAGCCAGATCCGGATTAACGTCACCGTTTTTTTAAATCTTATTCGTTACTACTACTTAGTTGTCTCCCTATCATCTGGGAGAGATTTTTCTTGAAATGTTCCCGATTGGAACGGGTTTTACATACTCATCTCGAAGTAATTTAAGTGAACCAATCGAGGAGATGAGAATAATGAAACTGAGCCACAGCAGGTCAACACTATTCGTAAAGGCGATCAGGATATAGCGGACTTTTTTCATGCTCTCCTCCTCGAACAAAATCATAAAATCCAACCCGTTGTGGATAAACAAACTAAAACAGATTGAGAAACTTGAGAAACGTATTCATGTATTAAAACGACAAGTGGAGCACATATAGTAATAATATAGTAGCAAACCGCTGTCGAGTGACAGATTTCGCAAACCAACAAACTAACGAACACCCGCCGACTATAACGTAGCACCCAAGGAACACGATCGACAAACGCGATGTTACGTCGAATATCCGGATAAAACCGTCATTCATCCGGTATGTCTTTGCTCCCATTGTTCCGCTTCCCTGGATGCACTGTAGAGTGTCCGCTATAGAAACGTCAAGTTTTTGACTTGCCACCTCCATGCATAGTCGTAACGGAACATCGTGTTCAAATCAAAAACTATCCGCAATCACGGCACCATGAAACAAGATACTTTCCCGGAGAGAGTCAGCGCCCCTAAACAGTACGTAGAGGATTTCTCGGCATGGACAACTTACCTTCATGAGTACCAACTCCTCCCTTGGATCGGATTGTTCAACTTTTTACTGATCTCTGTGGGTATCTCCCCAGCGAGGCCGCCTTGCTGAGTCAGCATACCATGGTCCCAAGCCTTTAAGTCAGAGAGACAACTATTCGTCAGTAATACTTCTTCAACCCTACATTCATGGAGATGAATCAGGCTTACGGGTTGGAAGTAAAAACCTTGTGGCTGCATACTGCGTCCAACGCAGAATCAACTTTTCTTGCGGTGCCTCAGTGTCGCGTTAGTCAGGAATCGTTGCTATAGGCATCTTATCATCCTTTACCAGGACTGTGGCTCATTACTGCTATTCCTCTTCCACTATTCCTTTCATCATGCGCTGTACAATGCCCATTTACAGCGTGAATGCTAAGGTACTACCGCCATGGCATTCACCAGCGGGCGATTCAGATGAAAGGGTTTTCCAAAGGATACGCGGAAACTAACAACGAACAGGACCCCCTGTCAGAAACAGCGATTCAGCATTTGATGCAGCGCTATGATGCCATTCTCACGGAAGGTGGGAAATAATGGAGACAATATACGACAAGAGAGAAAACGGGAACAAGAGGCCAAAAGTAAAGACCAAGGCAGCAAACCTTAGGGAACGACTAATAGTTCACAAATCGTCCATTCTCTGGCTTCTTTGTGTTGTACAAATTCCTTTTGACAATAACCAGGCGTAACAGAACATCCACATGATGAAGTAAAGTAAATCAGAAGGGTTCCGGTTCATTTCGAACGGAATCGGGGGTACTGTTTGCCAAAATTCGCAGTGCTAATTCAACTCTTCTGGAAAACCCATTCTTTCTTCTCTAATCTTCACTCTCCAATCGCTATCCGTTGTGTAGACCTAAGTAGCAACCTTTTCCTTATAAATCCATTCGCAATGATACTGTCAATATTTCCAAATGTCAACCATTTTTTAAATAAATATTCCTTCTCAAAGGTAGTTTAAACATCCGACCTCCATTCAATAAATCCCGGCTCTTCGCGCTACTGGGTGGGTAAAGGTCTCTTAACGAGATTCATAACCCTTCCGCTTGTTTGGAGAATCTCATAGGCAGAAGAAGCCGTCAAGGAGAGCGCTTGACCGCTCCT
>NZ_ASSD01000165.1 GCF_000520715.1 Paenibacillus zanthoxyli JH29 | reverse complement strand
CGCCCCCCTGCCGATATACGCGCAAATTGCCGGACATTTCCGGGCCAAAATCGGCGGCGGCGACTGGCCCGAGGGCATGAAGCTGCCGCCGCAGCGCGAGTTGGCCCGTCAGCTTGGCGTCAACCGCAGTACGGTTGTTGCCGCACTCGGCCAACTGGCCGCGCTCGGGCTCATTGAAGGAAGACAAGGAGGAGGCACAAGGGTAGCAGGGAAAGAGGGAACGCAGAAGACGGCGGGGAGTTGGAACGATTATGTGGAGGAAGGCATTCATTATCCCAATTTGCCGACCGTCCAGGCGATCAACCGCCTGGAATTTAGGCCGGAGCTGCTTCGGCTCGGAACCGGAGAACTCGCTCCCGAGCTGCTGCCGGGCGAGCAGATGCGCTCCATTCTAGCCG